>DASQXU010000316.1:0-5085 GCA_035639555.1 Thermoleophilaceae bacterium | reverse complement strand
CGGAGACCAGTCGCCTCCATCCGCTGATCCCACGCGAAACGCTGCGCTGGCACAAGCTCTACCGCGGCCGGGCCCGCCGTCGAGCGGGAGTTCGGACGGCTCAAAAACGAGTGGTCACTGCTACCGCTTCGGGTTCGTGGCCTTGAGCGCGTTCAGCTTCACGCCGACCTGACGATCCTGTGCTGTCCCGCGCCCTCGCCAGGGCGCGAGCCGTTCCGCTCGCTGCGTAGTAGTCGCCGCGCTTCGCCTGCGGGATACTGGGCGTGCGATGTCGCAGGAGAACGCGGAGGTGGTGCGCAGGGCGCTCCAAGCGTTTGCTGACGGGGCCTCGATGCGATGGCCGAGTTCTGGGACCCTGACATCGATTGGCGGGCGGCCGACGGCGCAATCGATGACGTCGGCGAGATGCACGGGCGGTCGCCGTGCGTCGGTATATCCAAGACTGGATCGACACCTTCGACGACGTCAGCGTCGTGGTGGAGGAAGTGCGGGACGTCGGGGATGACCGCGTCCTTTCGATTCAGCGCCTGAAGGGGCACGCGAAGGTCAGCGGCATCGAGATTGACTTGCGTTACGCCGTCGTCAGCACCGTCCGCGACGGAAAGGTTGTGCGGGGGCGGGAGTACCTGAGTATCGAGGACGCCTTCGAAGCCGTAGGGCTGCGGGGGTAGGCGTGGCGAGTTTCGCTAGACGTTTCGCTAGACCCTCGTAGTGCCTTTATTCCGCGCCGATCATGGGGATCCCCGGCGATCCGCGAAAACAAAAAGACGCCGCTGTGCAGCGGCTTTCGGCGATGGAGCTAGCCGGACTCGAACCGGCGACCTCCTGGGTGCGATCCAGGCTCCCGCGGAGCGATTCGAGCCGCGGAAGTGCCCCATTGCAGCACCTTCCCGTACCCATTTGAAGCAGCCGCTCCGGGCCGATAGCCGCGGATTCCCTTCGATACAGGCACTCTTCGCGATTAGTGCCTGAACCCACTCCGACCGCAATACGCGCGTCTCCAGCGAGGGGACGCCGGGGCGCCCAATACTGCACCGGAATTGGGAAGCGAAAAGTGCACCACCTGGCCGCCGGTGACGACCGCCTGAGCTCTCCCGTCGATCCGTTCGACCGGTCGAGTCAGGAGGAGCGGAAGAGGTACGGAGCGCGTTGGAGTGGGCGCAGGCGCGGGCGATGGCGCAGACGGGGTGTCGGGGCGCGAGATCGCGCGGCGGCTCGGCGACCCGCCCGTCAGCCGCGTTCACGAACTGCGCGGGCAGGAGACCTAGCGGCGTGCGCTGGCCGTCGCGAGCCGCACCGCGGCGGCCACGAGCACGATCCCCACGACGAGCGCCGCGCTGAGGTCCTCGCCGAGCACCACAACGCCGAGCGCGGCGGCGGCGACGGGGACGGCGAACAGCCACGTGCTCACCACGCCGGCCTCACCGCGCGCCAGCAGCGCGCTGAACAGCGTCCAGGCCAGCGCGGAACCGAAAACGCCGGCGAAGATGACGCAGAGGACGAGTGTGGCCGACAGCGCCGGGAACGGCTCGACGATCGCCGCCGCTCCGAGGAGCAGCGGGGCACCGACGAGGTGCTGACCGGCGGCTATCGCCACGACGGGCTGGCGGGCGGCGCTCGTCAGCAGCGTGCCCGCCGTCCACGCGAGCGACGAGCCGAAGAGCAGCAGCACGCCTGCTGGGGCGGCGACGGACGCCTGGTGGACGCTGATGATCGCGACGCCGGCGAAGCCGAGCAGCGCGCCCCCCAGCCGCGCACCGGTGAGGCGCTCGCCCAGGACGCGCGGCGCCGCGAGTACAACGAGGATCGGCTGCAGGTAGATGATCGCCGCGGCCGGCCCGGCCCCCACGGTACGCAGCCCGGCAACCTGCAGCCCTACGAACCCCGCCTGTTGCACAACGCCCAGCACGCCCGCCACGGCCAGGCCGCGCCGGCCCAGGCCACGCAGGCTGCGAGCCAGCGGCAGCAGCACGACGGCCGCCACCGCCAGCCGCAGGGCGGCTACCCACACCGGGGCGGCAACCCCGACCGCGACGCGCTGGACGACGAACGTCGTCGCCCAGGCCGTACACAGGACCGCGGCCATCGCGCCGATATAGCGGTGCGGTCCCAGGGCGCCGCGGCCAGCAGCCGCGCGCGCCTGGCGAACGATCGTGGAGGCGCTGCCGCGTGCGGTGTCGCCTCGCCGCATCACGACGGCATCAGAGCACGTCTGGCCATGGCCTTGTCCGACCGCGGCGGCGCTCGCCCGACGTAGCGCCCGCCGACGTGCGGGAGAAGTCGCGACGGCTGTCGCCTTGGATAAGACGGAGCACTGCGGACGAACCGCGCGAAGACCGCGCCGTCATCACTTGTCTGCGGGACGAGCGAAAGCGGCGGACGCGTCAGTCCCGTAGGCCTGCCCTTCGTCAAGATCCACCGTGTCGTTCCAGACCCGGTTGGGCTCGACCGCTCCGTCGCGGCTGAGGACTAGGAAGCGGCCCGCGCGTGGAGGTGGGAGGAATCGTGCATCGGGTGGTCCCCCGGCATCTCGTTGAGCAGCCGGCGCTGCAGAAGCTGGCCAGCCGGGCTGCGGCAGCGCCGTCGGCTGACGGGCGAGCTGCCCGGCCGCGGGCGGCCTTGACCGAGGGGTCGCCTGCCTGATCGAGGTGCAGAGCGAGCTGCTCGCGAAGGGCGCGTGGGACGAGCGGTGATGGAGGAGACCGTTGAAGAGACTCACACCGCGAATCAGGACGTGGCCGGCGTGCCTGGACCCCGAAGCTGCGGCAGGCCTCGGGCGGCCCCAGTCCGCTCCGCGAGGTCGAAGAGCTGCAGGCGGCACTTGGCCGTGACCGAGGGAGAGTGCGCCCGCCAGCGGACGCCATCCACCCCCGGCTGGGCGGCGTCAGTGTCTCGAGCCTCAGTGGCCTTCCGAGTGTCGCGGTAGTCGGAAGCGGCGACGCTGAAGGCGGGTGCCCCTACCGCGGCGCGGTCACTCCCTCGGGAAGCGGGGCTGACGCTTCTCGAGGAAAGCGCGAACGCCCTCGGCGGCGTCCTCGGTCGTTTGGGTAAGCGCGGCCACGAGCGATTCCGCCCACAGCCCCTCCTCCGCCGGCATCTCGCCGATGTGCGGAAGCGCCGCGAGCATGACGCGGTTGGCGAGTGGCGAGTTCGAGGCGACGCGCGCCGCGAGCTCGTGCGCGCGCTCGGCGGCTTGGCCGGCCCCGACTAGTTCATGCGAGATTCCGAGATGGTGTCCCTGGTCGGCGCTCAAGCGGCGCCCGGTAAGCATCAGCTCGCGCATTTGGTCGACGCCGATGATCCGCGCTATCCGGACCGAGCCGCCGCCACCTACGAATATCCCCAGCCGGCCCTCCGGCAGCGCGTAGAAGACGCTCGACTCCGCCACGCGCACGTGGGTCGAGAGGGCGAGCTCCAAGCCGCCGCCGACGACAGCGCCGTGGAGGGCACTAACGATCGGGATCTGCCCGCGCTCGAGCCGATCGAACGCGCGGTGCCAGAGCTGGGAGTTCTCCATCACCTCGACCGCGGTGCGCTCGCGATGCTCGGCAAGGTCCAGGCCGGCGCAGAAGTTGTCGCCGTCGCCGAGCAACACGGCGGCGCGGACCCCCTCGGGCGGGCTTGCGAAGAAGTGGCCGAGTGCCTCGACGAGCTCCTCGCTGAGCGCGTTGCGCCGCTCGGGACGCGCGAGGTGCAGGGTCGCGACGCCGTCCCCGATCTCCACGCGCAGCCCGGGGAAGGCGGCGTCGCGAGTCACGGCAGCTCCCGCGCGCTCGCCTTGGCGGCCAGCAGGTCGAGCAGCACACGGTCGCGGGCGGCGGTCAGCGCCTCGCGATCGACGTCGACCAGCTCCTGCTCCACGCCGGCGACCGCGCGCTCACGCAGCTCAGGGGTAAGGCGGGGCGAGCCCAGGTCGTCCCACCACTCCTCCATCGGCGGCCCCAGGTGCTCCAGCACGTCCGCCAGACCGCCCACTCCCGCGGAGAGATGCTGGGTGGCGAATGGCCCAAGCAGCGCCCAGCGCAGGCCGGGACCGTGAGCGATGGCGGCGTCGATCTCCGCGACCGTGGCCGCGCCGCGATCCACCAGCGAGTAGGCCTCTCGCCAGAGCGCGGCCTGCAGGCGGTTGGCGAGGTGCCCCGGGAGCTCGGTACGCAGGCGGATCGGGCGCTTGCCCAGCGACCTGTAGAACGCGAGCGCGTCCCGAACCGCCCCCTCGCCGGTCGCGCGGCCCGCGACCACCTCCACGAGGGGCATCAGATGCGGCGGGTTGAACGGGTGGCCGACGACGACACGCTCTGGGTGACGCTCGCAGGCGCCCTGCAGCTCGCTCGCCGATAGCCCCGACGAGCTCGTGGCGAGCACGACGTCCGACCGCGTCGCCGCGTCCAGCGCCTGGAACAGCTCCCGCTTCACGGCGATCCGTTCCGGCCCGTTCTCCTGGACGAAGTCCGCGTCCGCCACCGTTGCGTCCAGATCGGGGGTGAAGGTAAGTCTCTCAGGCGATGCTCCGTCGGCAAGCCCGAGACGCTCGAGGAACGACCAGTGCGTGCGGACGTCGGCGCGCAGCCGGTGCTCCGCGCCCGGCGCCGGGTCGGTGGCCGCGACGCGAAGGCCCCGGGCCAGGAAGCACGCCGCCCAGCTCGCGCCAATTACCCCGGTCCCGATGACGGCGACCTGCCGTACCGGTGACGGGCTCGCCTCAGCGGATCTCAAAAGGCTGCATTCGCGGTCGCTCGAAAGTCCTCTGCCACGGTGCGGTTATATAAATATCCGAATGGCGACATCTGGGACCGGTGCGCTGCACTTGACCCGGACGACGCTCGGCCACGAGGGGCCGGTGCTCTGGACTCCGCCGGAGGACGTGCGCCAGACGACGCAGATCGGGCGCTACCTCCGGTGGCTGGAGTCTGCGCGTGGGCTGTCCTTCTCCGGCTATGACGGGCTCTGGAAGTGGTCGATCGGGGACTTGGAGGCGTTCTGGGGCTCGATCCGGGACTTCTTCGGCGTGCGCGCCCATACGGCGAGTGACCGGGTCCTCGCCTCGGACGCGATGCCCGGTGCTGCGTGGTTCCCCGGCGCGAC
>DASQXU010000315.1:0-3898 GCA_035639555.1 Thermoleophilaceae bacterium | reverse complement strand
GTCGCCGCTCCGCACCGCGGCCCCGAGCTCGCTCCATTCGACCGGGGTGGAGACCGCGGGCAGGTCAGTGGCCCGAAGGGAGTAGGGGGCGACGGTCGAACGCCTGGGTTCGCTCTGCAGCCAGTCGACCAGGACCCTCCCGCGCCGCGCCGGGACGCGTGGGTCGTCGGTGATCAGATCGCTCCGCTCGGCCGCCAGCGTCGCGGCCAGGCCGCGCGCGAGCCCCCTGGTTCGCTCGGCGGGGCGCGGCAGCCCGAGCGGGACGTAGACGTGGATACCGGCGCCTGCCGAGGTCTTCGGGCACCCCTCGAGGCCGAGGTCGTCGAGCAGCTCACGTAGCAGTAGGGCCGCCCGGCAGGCCTCGAGGAGACCGACGCCTGGTCCGGGATCGAGATCGAGCGCGACGAGCGTCGGCTCATCCGGCCGCTCGGCGTCGAAGTGGTAGGCGTGCAGCTCGATCGTCCCGAGGTTCGCCACCCATGCGAGCGACGGCACGTCCTCGACCGCGCAGTAGTTCCGCACCCTCCCGTCGCGCAGCCGCAAGGGACGGGTCCGAAGCCACTCGGGGCGACCGCGGCACTCCGTCATGGCGAACCCGCGCTCCTCGACCCCCCGCGGCCAGCGGCCGAGCGTCAGCGGCCGGCCCCTCAGGTGCGGCAGCAGCACGGGCGCGACCGAGAGGTAGAAGTCGATCAGCTCCCCCTTCGTGAAGCCGGCGCGCGGCCAAAGCACTCGGTCGAGGTTGGTCAGGCGGAGACGGCGACCTTGGAGCTCGACCTCCCGCGAAGCGCTCACGAAAGGAGCTCGGCCGGCTCGGCTCCGGTGGCGGAGAGCTGATCGAGGGTGCACGAGCGCGGATCGCGGTCGGGGCGCCAGCGGCGGAAGCGAGCGGGGTGGCGGAAGCGGTGGTCGTCGAGCTGGTCGTAGGCCACCTCGCAGACCCGCTCGGGCGACACCGGGATCCAGTCGCGCTCGAGGTCGGGCGTCCAGGAGCCGGCCGCCCCGGGCAGCCGGCCCATCGCCCCACCAGCCAGCAGGAAGCCCGACCTCCACGGATGACGCTCGAGCGGCACGACCAACGGCCGGAGCTCTCCGAACAGCTCTCGGCGCCGGGCCTCGGCGAACGAGCTGACGACGCCGACGTGCTGCAGCTCGCGCGTGTCGTCGTAGAGTCCGAGCAGCAGCGATGCGACCAGGGGTTCCCCGCCGAAGAGACGGAAGCCGGCCAGCACGCAGTCCGCGGTGCGCTCGCGCTTCACCTTGACCATCGCCCGAACGCCGGGGCGGTACGGCTGGTCGCGCAGCTTGGCCATCACGCCGTCGATCCCGACGCCCTGGAAGCGGTCGAGCCACTCGAGCGCCACCTCGACGTCCTCCGTGGCGGGCGTGAGCCGAAGCGGCGGCCCGGCACCGGCGAGAAGGTCGGCCAGCCGCGCCCGGCGCTCCGCGAAGGGCCGCTCGCACAGGTCCTCGCCCCCGAGCGCCAGCAGGTCGAAGGCCATGAGCTGCGCGGGCGTCTCGCGCCGCAGGCGCTCCACCCGGGTCGCCGCCGGGTGAAGGCGCGCCATCAGCGCGGGAAAGTCGAAGCCTCGGCCGCTCAGGACCACGACCTCGCCATCCACCACGAAGCGCTCCTCGGCGATCGCGGTCAGCGCTTCGGTGAGCTCCGGGAAGTAGCGCGCGAGCGGGCGTCCATGGCGGCTGCGCAGGTCGAGCTCGCCCCCGGCCCGGAAGGCGATGCACCGAAAGCCGTCCCACTTCGGCTCGTACACGAAGCCGTCTCGGGGCAGCTCGCGCGCGAGCCGGCCCAGCATCGGCTCCAGTGGCGGACGCACGGGAAGATCCATCGGAGACGACGGTACCGGCGCGCGACCGGCGCGCATGGCGCTTAGGGACGGTTGGACCTGGGCATACGCGAGCGGTGGTGAGTGAAGCCCCCTCCACCGCGCGCCCGCCGGGGCCCGGGCCGGAGCGCGCGATCGGGGTTGGCGTCGCGATCGCCACGAGGGACCGGCGCGACTCGCTCCTCCAGACCCTCGAGCGCCTCGCCGCGCTGCCCGAGCGGCCGCCGGTCGTGGTGGTGGACAACGGCTCGGCGGACGGGACGCCGGCGGCCGTGCGCGCGGCCCACCCGAACGTGCCGGTGATCGAGGCCCGACGCAACCTCGGCTCCGCTGCGCGCACTCTGGCCGCGCGGGCGCTCGACACGCCCGTCATCGCGTTCAGCGACGACGACTCCTGGTGGGCGCCCGGCGCGCTCGAGCGTGCGGCATCGCTGTTCCAGCGTCACCCCGGGCTTGGGCTGATCGCCGGCCGCATCCTCGTGGGCCCCGAAGAGCGGCTCGACCCGACGTGCACCGAGATGGGGCGGAGCCCGCTCCCGCGTGACCCGCGTCTGCCGGGTCCCTCCGTGCTCGGCTTCGTGGCCTGCGGCGCCGTGGCTCGCCGCGCTGCGCTGCTCGAGGTCGGCGGGTTCCACCCCCGGCTGGGTATCGGCGGCGAGGAGCGGCTCCTGGCGATCGACCTGGCCGCGGCCGGATGGGGCCTCGCCTACGTGGAGGACGTGGTCGCGCACCACCATCCGGCCGGCCCCGGCCGCGCGACCCGCCCCGCGACCGTGCCGCGAAACGAGCTCTGGACCGCCTGGCTTCGGCGTCCCTTCCCCTCCGCCGCCCGGGTGACCGCCGCGGTCGTCCGCGACACGGCGCGCCGGCGCCAGCCGGCGACGCTCCTCGACGCGCTTCGGGGGCTGCCGTGGATCGCACGTGAGCGGCGCGTCGTCGGGGCGGCGCTCGAGCGAAGCATCAGGGCGCTCGAGGCCGTGTAGCCGTCACGTTGCTGGGTGCTAGTTGCCCACGCCGTCCAGCAACCAGCTGCCAGCAACCAGCAACCCACTGAGCCGACGCTTGCCTCCGCCAGGTCGTGCGGTTACGCCTGCGAGCGTCGCGGGCACTGGCCTAGCCCGCTTAGGGGAGGGAGGACCGCTCATGATCGGGCTTCATGCGTTGCGTATCGGCGCCAGGAGGACGACGGTGGCCGGTGTGATGCTTGCCGCGCTCTGGGTGGCGGCGGCGCCACCGGCGCACGCGCAGGTGAGGTTCACGGGTCCGACCGACTTCGCGGCCCCGGCGGCGCACTTCTCGCTGGCCGTCGCCGACTTCAACCTGGACCGCCGCCCCGACCTCGCGGTCGCAAACGCCACACCCTTGGGGGTACATATCGGTGCTGCGGGGCACGGGCGGCGGCAGCTTCTCGTCGCCCACCCAAGTAGGAACCTCGGACGGCCCTCTGTCGGTCGCGGCTGGCGACTTCAACGCCGACCAGCGCCCAGACCTAGCGGTCGCCGCCATACGTGAAATGGCCGTCGACGTCCTACTCGGCGCCGGCGACGGAACGTTCTCTGCGAAGTTCACATCCGGCCCCGGCGTCGGCGCGCTCGCCCCGTATTCCGTGGCCGTCGCCGACTTCAACGCCGACCAGCGCCTCGACGTGGCGCTAGCCAACGCGGGCTCCGACAACGTCTCGGTGCTGCTCGGGAGGGGCGACGGCAGGCTGTCTCCCGCGACGCAATTCCCCGCCGACAAGGGCCCCACTCGGTAGCGGTGGGCGACTTCAACCGCGACGGACACCCGAATCTGGTGACCGCCAATAGCCGTGCGAACACCGTCTCTTTCTGCTGGGCCGGGGCGACGCGAGCTTCGGCGCCCCGAACAACCCCTTCGCCAGCTCGAGCCCAGAGTCGGTGGCGGTCGGCGACTTCGACGAGGACTCGCACCCCGACGTGGCGGTCGCGGCCGCCGGTCAACGCGGGGTCCAGACCCTGCTCACCGGTCCCGGCGGCCTGCGCTGCGTCGGGGCGGGTCGGTGTCTCTACCCAACCGGCGATCAGCCGGCGTCG
>DASQXU010000314.1:0-3681 GCA_035639555.1 Thermoleophilaceae bacterium | reverse complement strand
GGGCGGCTCTCAGCGAAGTGCTCGAGCGCGGGATCGAGCGCTGCGACCTGCGCGCCGACCTGGACCTCGAGCTCGCGCTCGACGTGCTCGGCGGCCCCCTCTTCTACCGGCTCCTGATCACCGGCGGCCCGATCGACGATGCGCTCGCCGAGGGCGTCGTCGACCTGATCATGCGGGGCTTCGCGCCGACAGGACTCGGCCGCGCAACCTCGCAGCCCAAAGGAGATGCACGATGAAGATCCACGCCTTCCAGGCCGGCACGGTCGCCCTCCCCCGGAGCTGGCGCGAAGGGGTCGGCCACGGCAGGCGCCGCCTGCTTAACGCTCCTTGACCGAGAGTGGACTGAGCCGCTGCCGATCTACGCATTCGCCATCGAGCACCCCGAGGGGGGTGATCGTCGTCGACACGGGCGAGACCGCCCGAGTGGGGGAGCCGGGCCACCTCCCGCGGTGGTCGCCCTTCTTTCGGTTCGCCGTGCGCGAGCACGTCGGACCGGACGAGGAGATAGGGCCGCAGCTCGCGCGGCTCGGCATCACGTCGACCGACATCCGCATCGTTGTGCTGACCCACCTCCACACGGACCACGCCGGCGGCCTGCACCACTTCGCGGACGACGAGATCCTCGTCCTCGCGCGTGGAGATGCGGTACGCGGCGGGACTGCGGGGTCGCTTGCGTGGCTACGTCAACAAGCCCTGGCCCGCCTGGTTCAGCCCGAGCACGATCGACCTACCGGCAGTTCCTTACTGTCCCTTCCCCTGACCAAGGCGGGCGACGTCACGCTCATGCCCATTCCAGGCCACACCCCGGTCAGATCAGGGTCCTCGTCGACGATGGCGACCACAACGTCTCCTCGCTGGCGACAGCTTCTACATCCTGGACGCCATGCTGCGCGGAGCGGTCGATGGCGTCGGTGCCGACGAGGGGGCCGAACGGCTCACGCACGAGCGAATCCGCGCCCATGCGGACGCGAACCCCACCGTCTACTGACAGCCCACGATCCAGCGACCGCCACCCGCCTCGCCCAGCGAGAGCTCGTCCCGCCGGCTACCACGCGGCCAACTCGAAGTGATGGTCGCTGACCACGCGACGCGCTCGAGCGATGCGCCGGGGACCGATGGTGCTCCAGGGCGGGTTACGGCAGCCCCGCGTGGGGCACGTCGACCCGCGTCGTGAGCAGCACGGCCTCGCGGGCCTGGCTGCGTGCCTGCTCGAAGAAGTCGGGGGCCGCGCACATCAGCAGGGTCCGGCCGTCCTCGCCACCGAGCATGCACGCGAACACGTCGAGCCCCTCCGGAGCCGGGACCTCCTCGACGACCTCCCCGCCCGGGGCGACGCGGGCGCAGCGGGCGTTGACCTCGTCGGCGGACCAGATCTGCCCCTCCGCGTCGAGGCAGCAGCCGTCGGGCCCGAAGCGGAGCTGGGGCAGCGTCTCCTCGAGGGTTCCGAGCTCCGGGGTGGGGGCGAGCTGCGCCCAGACGCGCCGGTCCCTCAGCGCGCCGTCGTCGCCGATCGTGAACGCCGTATACCGGGCGCCGGCCGTCTCGCCGACGATCAGTGTCTGCCCGTCTTCGGTGATCACCGAGCCGTTCGGGAACATCATCTCGCCGGCGGCGACCGAGCTTCGACCGTCGGGGTCGACGCGGATCAGGTTGGCGACCTCGGGATCTGCTCCGCCCATCAGGTCGAAGCCGAACTCACCGACGTAGGCCCGGCCGTGACGGTCGACGACCATGTCGTTCAGGTGGCCACCGCAGTGCTCGGACACGTCCGCGTGGACCGTCACGTCGCCGCCCGCGGAGCGCCGGAGCACGCGGTGGTCGCGCATCGAGACCACGAGCAGCGAGCCGTCCGGCAACCAGCCGAGCCCGGATGGTTGTCCCTCGACCTCGAGTACCTCCTCGGCCTGGCCCCCGGGGTCGATCGCCAGCACCAGGTGGCGGTAGAAGTCGGACACCCACCAGCGCCCCTCATGCCAGCGCGGACCCTCGAAGAACGAGCCGCCCTCGAGGAGCGTCTTGAGGGCCCTGGCCGCCATGTCCGGGAGCCTACGCCCAGCCGACCGAGCAAGGCTGCCCTCGGCGAGGCCATTGCACCGGAGTTCATGCCCGGTCAGCCACGACTCACCAGGGCAGCGGCCGACCGTCGCGAAAGAACCCGCCGGAGGGACCGTCATCGGGCAACGTCACCCCCCACAGGACCGACGCGGCCCCCTCGGCGACCGGACGCCCGCCCCCGCCACCCATGTCGGTCGCGGTCCAGCCCGGGCAGATCGCGTTGACGAGGATGCCCTCGGAGCGCAGCTCGGCGGCGAGGGTCCGGGTGAGGGCGTTGAGCGCCGCCTTGCCGACGTGGTAGGCCGGGGTCCCCGAGCCCATCGTCGTCAGGGAGCCGCCCTGGCTCGAGACGTTCACGATCCGCCCGTGCTCGGATCTCCGCAGCAGCGGCAACAGCGCGAGCGTGGTGCGCCAGGCCCCGAACAGGTTGGTCTCGAGCGCCTCTCGGACCTCCACGAGGTCGGCGCTCTCCGCCCGCGCCCAGGTGTCGTAGAGGATTGCGGCGTTGTTGATCAGCGCGTCGCAGCGTCCGAATTGCCCGGCCAGCCACGACGCCGCCGCGCGCACGCTCTCCTCGTCGGACACGTCGAGTTGGCGCGGCACGACGTTCGGATCGCCGAGGCGCCGAGCGGCGTCTTCGCCCTTCCCCGGGTCGCGCGAGCCAAGCACCACCGCGTAGCCCAGGCCGGACAGCTGGCGGCAGGCCTCGAGCCCGATGCCGCGGTTGGCCCCGGTGACGACCGCCACCGGTCGTGCGTCACTCATCCACTCGACTCTGGGGCAGCTCGTCGATCACGACCTCAGAGCGCCCGCCGCTAGGAGCAGTCGCGGTAGCCAGCGATCAGGCGTAAAGGCTTGCGAGGACATTGGTCTCGGAGACGTCCGTGCGTATGCGCAGTTCTTACACTGCTCCACTGCTCGAGGTCGAGTGCTGTATGGCGTCTCGAAAGGGTCGTCTAGATCGCGCGCTCGACCGGCTTCCTCGGCGAGGCCCATGACTCCGTCCCGCGAGTGCCTACAGACGCAGGTCAGGCGGTTCTACGACGAGCTCTGGAACCAATGGCGCTTCGATCTCGCGGACGAGCTCCTGGCGCCCGAGCTCGAGTTCCGGGGCTCGCTTGGGAGCGAGGTCCGGGGACGCGAGGGGTTCCTGGAGTACGCGCGCGGGGTTCGCGGCGCGTTTCCGGACTTCCACAACGACGTCCGCGAGCTCATCGCGGACGAGCGGCGGCGGGCTGCCGCTGCACGCCTGCGTTACAGCGGCAGGCATGAAGGGGCGCTCTTGGGAGTGGCGCCAACCGGACGTCGCATCAGCTACGCCGGCGCCGCCTTCTTCCGGTTCGACGACCGGGCGCGCGTCGTGCGGGGCTGGGTGCTCGGCGATCTCGCAGACCTGTTCGTGCAGCTCGGTATCCGCGACCTCTCAGCTTTCCAAGACCGGTAGCGCGGGCGACATGATGGCCTCGATCAACCCTCGACCATCACCGCTGCTGGCGGTTGCGCTCAACGGCTCGCGGGACCACCCGCGCGCGCCGAGGACGGCTCGCGAGCTCGGCGAGGCGGCTCGCGCGTCGGTCGACGCGGGCGCCCGGGTGGTCCACCTCCACCCCTACGACGGGGAGGGGC
>DASQXU010000313.1:0-2526 GCA_035639555.1 Thermoleophilaceae bacterium | reverse complement strand
GCCGCGTCGGCCAGGACGTCGTCCTCGTCCACCGCCAGGACCTCGACGACCTCCTGCTCAAATTGGACCGGGCCCGACTCGGAGTCGGCCAGGAGAGTCACGGTGTCGCTTCGGGCCCAGGCGACGGGACGCCGCGGGCGTCCGACCGCGGCGAGCGGATTCGAAGCCTCCTTGGAGTCGGGCGACAGGCGACTGCGTCGAACGGTCGGACCATCGAGCTCGAAGCGGTGAGGGATGAGAGCGAAGTTGCTGTCCTCGGCGGCCGCGAAGCTGCTGACCGCCCAGTCCTTCGCCACCTCGGCGAGATACTCGAGGGTTGCGAGGCGCGCCGGTGTGCTCACGGCAGCGGCACCTCGCGCACCTCCTCGGCGATCGTGCGCTCGGCGACATAGGGCGGGAGCTGGGCGAGCGCCGCGCCGAGGTTGGCGGCTTCCACCGTCCACCACAGCCGGTGACCCCCGCTTGCGCAGGAGCCGAGCGGACGGCCGTTGCGCAGCGGGCTGGGGAATGCCTTCCAGGCAGCGATCGCGATTGCGCACTCGTCGGGAAGGTGACTGTGAGAGAGGACGAACGTCGGCATGTGACCAGGGTGGCGTCGCCGACTCCTGCGCGGTATCGGGGAATTCCCCGAACCGGTCCCTGAACCCAGAGTTCCGCGGACGTCCGGCGCGGTGACGCGCTGGACTGCTCACTGGGCGAGGCGTAGGCTCGCGCCGGGGCGAAGCGTTGAGCACCTCACAGCAACCCGTGTCCGGGAAGCTGCTCGGTCGTGTTCGGGAACTGACCGAGCTGGAGCGCGCGCTCGACCGCCTCCAGTCGGGCAAGCCGTGGATCGTGCAAATCGTCGGTGAGCCCGGAATCGGCAAGTCACGCCTCCTCTCGGAGCTCGCCCGGCGGGCAGCGGCGCGCGGCTACCTCGTCCTCGAGGGCCGCGCGGCCGAGTTCGAGCGTGAGATCCCGTTCGCGGTCGTGGTCGACGCCCTCAACGACTACGCGGGTGCGCTCCAGCGATCCGAACTGCGGGCGCTCGGCGACGAGACGCTCGCAGAGCTCGCGGCTCTCTTCCCGTCCCTGGCCGGCGTCGCCCCCGAGCCCCCCACGCCCCGCCTCGAGGCCGAGCGCTTCCGGGCCCACTACGCGATCCGCGCACTTCTCGAACGGCTGGCATCACGACAGCCGGTGGTAGTCGCCCTCGACGACCTTCACTGGGCCGACGACGCGTCGATCGAGGTGATCGGGCATCTGGTGCGCCGCTTCCGCGGGCCGCTTCTCGGAGCGTTCGCGTTCCGACAGCCCTCCGCCCGGCTCGCCGCGGAGCTCGACACGGCCGAACGGACGGGCTTCGGCAGCCGGGTGGCGCTCGCGCCGCTCAGCGCGGAGGAGGCCGATGCGCTGTTCGACCCTCGCCTGGACGCTTCGACCCGTGCCGCCGTATACAGCGAGAGCGGGGGCATTCCCTTCTACCTCGAGGCGCTGCAGCAGGTCGCGTCACGCCCGGAGGCCGTATCGCACGTCAGGGCCGCCTTGGAGACCGGGCCTGACGCCGGTCGGATGGCGCCTCCGCCCAGCGTCGTCGCGGCCATCCGTGATGAGCTCGCCGGGCTACCCGACGACGCGCGGAGGGTGCTCGAGTCGGCGGCGGTCGCCGGTGAATCGTTCGAGCCCGAACTGCTGACTGCGATCTCCGGAGTGCCCGAGCGGGCCGCCCTCGCCGCCCTCGATCGCCTGCTGGAGGCCGATCTCGTACGCCCGACAGACGTTCCACGACGCTTCCGCTTCCGTCATCCCATCGTTCGCCGCGCGGTGTACGACGGGATGCCCCCCGGCTGGCGGCTCGGCGCGCACGCGCGTGCCGCATCGGCGCTCGAGGCGGCCGGCGCCCAGGTCACGGCCCGCGCCCACCACGTCGAGCGTGCCGCCGCAGCCGGCGACGAGGACGCCATCGCGGTCCTCATCGATGCCGCCCGTGCCACGGCGCCCCGCGCGCCGCTCACGGCCGGCCGTTGGCTGACCGCGGCGCTGCGCCTCCTCCCGGACAATGCCGATCCGGAGCGACGCCTCGCGCTCCTAACCGAGGCAGCCACCGTCCTCGGCCAGGCAGGAGCGTTCAACGAATCGCTCGCCGCCTTCGAGCATGCGCTGTCGCTCGTGCCTCCAGAGCGCACTGCCGAGCGCTCGGCCCTGATCGTCCAGATCGCCACTGCCAAGCGCCAGACGGGTCACCCGCTCGAGTCCCGCGCCCTCCTCCGGGACGCGCTCGCCTCGCTGCCGGATCCGGACGGCCGAGACGGCCTCACACTGCGACTCGAGCTGGCGCTCGGCCGTTACTTCGCCGGCGAGTTCGCCGAGATGCGACGGGCCGCAAGCCGGCTTCTCGACGTCGCCCGCGAACGCGCGGACCCGCTCCTCACCGGCCTCGCCGCGGCGCTCGTCAGCGTGGCCGACGCGTCCCTCGGCCGGATCGCGGACGGGATGACCGCGCTAGCTGAGGCGCGCGCCGCGTTCGACGGGCTGCCCGACGAACGG
>DASQXU010000312.1:0-12509 GCA_035639555.1 Thermoleophilaceae bacterium | reverse complement strand
GCCGAGCTTCGGCCGGACCGCGTTGCAGAATGCGTGCTGGCCAACTCAGCGTGACCCAGGTGGGAAGCGCGGAGGGCGCCTCTAGAACGGTTCATCGAGCCAGGTGCTTGTTCCCTGCTTGCACCCGTGGACCCCGAGGCGTCTCGGCACCGCTGGGTGCTGCGCGAAGTGCCTGCAAAAAGGCGATGGGCGGTGCCTGACTCGAACAGGCGACCTCCTGCTTGTAAGGCAGGCGCTCTACCAGCTGAGCTAACCGCCCCGGCGGCGCAGTCTAGAGCCGCCCCGCGGGCCCCTTCTACCATCCCGCCGGTGAGCTCCAAGCTGTTCTGGCGGGCGCTCGCCACCCAGGGGATCGCGGTCGCCATGCTGTTCGCCATCCTCGCGCTCGCGCTTCCCCACCGCTTCTTCCGCGACTGGGGCTTCATCGTCGGGCCCGCGGCGTGGATCATCTGCACCCTTCTGAGCGCGCGGCTGCTGCCCGTCGCCACCACGCTCGTCGCCTTCGCCGCCGTGGCTGGTGGCGTGGCGGGCGCCATTGTCTTCCTGGTCGCCAACCATTGGGTGGGGCTACTGGCGGGCTTGCTGGTGTTCGCGGCCTCCTGCGCGGCGAGCGTCGAGGGCGGCGAGCCCCCGCAGCGTGCGCCTGACGCGGCGGCAACCTCCGACGGGGACTAGCCTCGCCGGTCACCAGGAGGTCAGGCGGAGGCTCGTAGAATCGCCGACGAGGGGGCGTGGTCTAGCTGGTCTAGGACGCCGGCCTTTCACGCCGGAGATCGCGGGTTCGAATCCCGTCGCCCCTATGGCCGTTTGCAGGGAGAACGTACGCTGGTGTCGCTACTCCGTCGCCATTTCGTCGCCTCTTCGCCCTGCCCTCGAATCGAGCCGAGCGCGGATCGCCTGCTCAGAGTCGCGGGCCACGTCGCTTGTGGCGTCGATCATCTTGACTGAGGCCCATCACCCGCGCAGCTCCACGATCGAGACCACGGCTGCCAGAGCCTCGGTCGCGAACGTGTGCCGGGAGCTGGTAGGGCCTCAGCCCGGCCGCCTCGAGCGCCGAGTACCAGTTGCGCATTCGCCAGCGATCCGCGGAGTACGGCCGCGGCGGCCGCGCGGTGACCTGCAGCGGCCGCCACGGGGCGCCGGGGATCGGAATGGTCTGGGTCCGTCTGGAGCAGCGCCAGCACAGCCGCCGACTGGTAGGCGGCGCCGGACAGGGAGTGATCCGTCGCCCGGCGGTAGCCTGCGCCGCGTGCCCATCGGCGTCCACGTCAAGGCCAAGGCGGAGCTCGGTCTCGAGAAGGAGCTCCCCGCCGGGCCGGGGCAGACCCGGCCGACCAACGGCTGAGGAGGGAACCGTGAAGGTTTGGGTAGCTCTGAGCGTCTTCGCGAGCGCGCTAGCACTCGCACCTGCGGCTATGGCGGCGCCTCCGCCCCCGCCGGTCTCGCAATGGTTCGTAGATCCCGCAGAGCCGGCGGCCAGATACTCGGACTTGGCGCCACTGTCATCTCAGCCGCGGTTCAAGTGGCTGACCCGCTGGACCAACTGGCACGACGTTGATCGGTGGCTCGCCACTGTGCCGCCAGGCAAGGTACCCCTGATCGCCACTATGCGGTCGAAGCCCAATGGGGCCCTGGCCGACAAGACGTCTGCCGCGATGGTGCGCTGGTATAAGCGGCTCGTCCGCCACCTCGGCAACCGTCAGGCAATTATCGCGTTTGAGCCTGACTCGCTCGGATTCATCGACACCATTAAGCCGAGCGCTGCCCGTTGGCGGCGAATGTGGGCTTTGAGGCGTAGCCTGTGGTTACTGTCCCACCTGCCAAACGCGACGGTCTACGTGGAGGCCGGCGCCAGCGACTGGGAGCCCGAGCGGCGCACGGCGTGGCAGCTGCGCTGGCTCCGCGTCCGGCGTGCCCGGGGAATCTTCTCCAACTCGACCCACGACGCCTGGACCCTGGACGAGTGGCACCATTGCCTCCAGATCGCCCGTCGCATACCGGGACAAGGACCTCGGTGCGCAATCAGCACCGCGGAGAACGGGCGCGGGCCGATTCACCGCCGGCTAGCCAATGGCCGGATCTTGGTTTCGAAGTGCGCACGAAAGCGCGGCCTCGGACCTGTGCCGCGGTTGTATCCCGGCCTACCCGATGTGGACGCGTTCATGTGGATCGGGCGCCCCGGGTACTCGGGTGGCGCCTGTGGGGCGCCGCTTCCGGTCGGGACCTGGTGGCTCGCGCAGGCTAGGGCTCTCGTCCACTACCGGACTGAATGGCTCTCGCCGCCGCCCGGGACGCGCGATGGGCTCTTCCCGGGTGAATGAAGAAGATCAGCGCGTTTGCGGCGCCTCGGCGTGGAGGGCGTTACCTGCGCTTCACGCGAGTGCTTCCCCCAGCGGGCTCGATCGCCACTACAACGCCTCTACGGCCAGTTTCCGGCGCCCGCGGATTCCCCGCTTGAGCATGCGGTCCGGTCTGCCGCAATCCCGCTCGTGGTGTGGGATTACGCCTCCTCGCCGCGCATGTCCTCCGCCGCCCTCGTCTACGCGGCCTTTCCGCCGGAGATCGCGGGTTCGCATCCGGTCGCCCCTACTCCGGCCCGGAGGCGGGCTGCGGTGTTCGTGGCGGTAGGCGGCGTGCTCCATCAAGGGGGAGGCCAACGGCATGTTGTCGGCTCCGCTCCCGAGCCCGCTCCCCGCAGCTTCAGCGATGCCCCCGGCGGGACTCGAACCCGCGTCGCGCGGCTTAAAAGGCCGCCGCTCTGACCAACTGAGCTACAGGGGCGGATAGAGCTTAGGGCGGCGCCGCGCCGGTCAGTGCCGGAAATGGCGGCGGCCGGTGAACACCATGGCCGCCCCCGCACGGTCGCAGGCCTCGACCACCTCCGGGTCGCGCTGCGAGCCGCCGGGTTGGATGATCGCCCGCACACCAGCTTCCATGGCGAGCTCCGGGCCGTCGGCGAATGGGAAGAAGGCGTCCGAGGCCATGACCGCTCCGTTGAGATCGATGCCTGCCCTCAGCGCCTTGTCGATCGCCACCCTGACCGAGTCCACCCGGCTCATCTGCCCGGCGCCGATCCCGGCTGTGGCGAGGTCGCGGCCCAGCACGATCGCATTCGAGCGAACGTGCTTGCCCACCCGCAGCGCGAACAGGAGGTCTCCCCACTCGGACTGGTCGGGCTTGCGCTTGGTCACGACGCGCATCTGGTCGCGCGGCTCGAGCTCGGTGTCGCGGTCTTGGACGAGCATCCCACCGCGCACCCGCTTCATGTCGTGCTCGTTGACCGGCGTCGGGCGTCGCTCCTGGTTGTCGAGGATCCGGACGCTCGGCTTGCGCTGCAGGACCTCGAGCGCCTTCTCCTGGTATCCCGGCGCGAGGATGAGCTCCACGAACATCGCCCCGAGCTTCTCGGCCAGGCCGAGCTCGACCGGCCGGTTGAAGCACATGACCCCACCGAACGCGCTCTGGCGGTCGGTGGCCAGCGCCCGGTCGAACGCGTCCTCGAGATCGGCGCCCACCGCGCAGCCGCAGGGGGTGTTGTGCTTCACGATCACTGCCGCCGGCAGCTCGAACTCCTCCACTAGCCGCCGCCCCGCGTCCACGTCGAGCAGGTTGTTGAACGACAGCTCCTTGCCGTGGAGCTTCGAGACCATCGAGAGCAGGTCGCTGGGCGCGCCGAGCTCGGCGTAGTAGGCGGCGCGCTGGTGGGGGTTCTCGCCGTAGGAGAGGTCGAGCACCTTCTGGAATGACGGCGTGAGCAGCGCCGGGAAGTCGCTCTCGCGCTCGGCGAACCAGCGAGCGATCGCCGCGTCGTAGCGCGCGGTGTAGGTGAAGGCCTCGAGGGCGAGCGTCTCCCGCGTGCGGCTGGAGAGGCGGCCGCCCAAGTCGCGCAGCTCCTCGAGCACGGCGTCGTAGCTCTCCGGCGAGACGACGGCGGCAGCGTATGCGTGGTTCTTGGCGGCCGCGCGGATCAGGGCGGGTCCCCCGATGTCGATGTTCTCGATGACCTCGCCCTCGGCGACGCCCCGCTCGCTGGCCACCCGTTCGAAGGGGTAGAGGTTCACGCACACGAGGTCGATCGGCTCGATCCGGTGGGCGGCGAGCGTCTCGAGGTGGTCGGAATTCGAGCGTACCGCGAGCAGGCCTGCGTAGATGCGTGGGTTCAAGGTCTTGACGCGGCCGTCGAGCATCTCCGGGAAGCCCGTGTAGTCCTCGATCGGCCGGGTGACCACCCCGGCCTGGCCGAGCTCGCGGGCTGTGCCTCCGGTGGAGACGATCTCGACCCCGAGGTCCGCGAGGCCACGCGCGAAGTCCACTAGGCCGCGCTTGTCGGAGACGGTGAGCAGCGCTCGCCTGACCCGTACCTCGCCCGGCGCCGTCGGCTCGATGCCGGTTGGCTCAGCGGCCCGGGCCATTCTCGATCGACACGAGCCGGGGATTGTCGGGGTCGATGTGGAGGGCGCCCGCCGCGATCAGGCGGATCGCCCTCGGCAGCAACCGGTGCTCGATCGCGTGCACGCGCTCCTCGACCTCATCGACGTCCCGAGGATAAGGAAGCTCGAGCGGCTCCTGCAAGATGATCGGCCCGCTGTCCACCCCTTCGTCGACGAAGTGGACGGTCACACCGATCACCTTGACACCGTGCTCGAGCGCCCTTCGCAGCGCGTCCAGTCCGGGAAACGCCGGCAGCAGCGAGGGATGCACGTTGATTATCCGCCCCTCGAAGCGGCGGATGAACGCCCCGCTCAGGATCTCCATGAACCCCGCGAGGACCACCAGGTTCACGCGCCGCTCCGCGAGCCAGTCGCCGAGCACACGGTCGCGTTCGTCGCGATCGGAGTAGCCGGAGATCGGGAAGGTCGCGGCCTCGACCCCGGCCCGCCGCGCGCGCTCCAGTGCTCGGGCGTCCGGCCGGCTCGATGCCACCCCGACGACCTCGATCCCCTCCCGACCGTGAACCGTGTCGAGGATGGCCTGGAGGTTCGTGCCCTCGCCGGAGACGAGAACGGCGACGCGGAACGGCACTATGCAGCGGCTGGCGCCGGCACCCGCAGCACGGGGTAGGGCCCGCCGCTCGTCTCGATCCGGCCCTCGGCGATGAGCGCGTCGATCCGGCCAAGCACGTCGGCTCGGCGCATGTGGCTCGCCGTGGCATAGGCGGGGAGACCGTCGTACGAGTTGCGCCGGATCTTCCCGGTCCGGGCGCCGTGGAGGATCTCGGCGCAGGTGGTTCGCCCGACGGCCGGACGGGCGGCCCGTGCGACCGAGACGATCGCCTCGTCGAGGTCGCGGATCGAGTGCTCGGCTGGCGCCGGTGGGACGAGTGCGAGCTCCGGGTCGCAAGCGTCACAGCAGGCTCCGCCGCCTCGGGGCTCCGAGCGGTCGCCGAAGTGGCGCAGGATGGCGCGCCGGCGGCACGATCCGCCCTCCACGTAGGCCCAGATCTCGCGGTACTGGCGCCACCGCGAGCGCGCGCCCTCCTCGATCGACGCGTGGCAGCGGGCCGCGGCCCGGCGGTCGAACGGCGCGAGGATCCGGCCCGCGACGCGATCGGTCGGTGACGGAGCAGGGGACACCACACCGGCCCGCGTGACGTGGCCGACGAGCGCGCGAAGCCGCTCTCCATCGCCCCCTAGGTCGCGGGCGAGCTCCAGGGCGTCGACCGAGTAACGACCGTCGCCGTCGGCGGCCGCCCGCAGCCGGTCGGCGAGCCAGGCCGGGAGGTCCTCGTCCATCTCCTCGCGCTTGATGAAGTGGACGTGTAGCGCCTTGTCGCGGTTCTCGGCGAGCAGGAGCGCCCGGGCCGGCCGTCCGTCGCGCCCGGCGCGGCCGGCCTCCTGGTAGTAGGCCTCGAGCGACGCAGGGACGCTGGCGTGGGCGACGGTCCGAACGTTTGCCTTGTCCACCCCCATCCCGAAGGCGTTGGTGGCCACGATCACCGGCACCTCGTCGGCGAGGAACCGGCGCTGGGCGTCGACCCGGCGCCCGCGGTCGAGACCGGCGTGGTAGGCGACGGCCGCCTCGCCCAGCGCCTGCTGGAGCTCGCTGGCCAGCTCCTCGGCGCCGGCCCGCGTGCCCGCGTAGACGATCGCGGGCAGCGCATCCTCCCGGGCCAGCTCCTGGCAGAGCAGCGCCCGCTTCTCGTGCGGGGCCGGGCGGGCGACCGCGAAGGAGAGGTTCGGGCGGTCGAACCCGGTGGCGACGAGGAGCGGATCTTGCAGCCCGAGCCGCCCCGCCACGTCGGCGGCCACGCGCGGCGTCGCGGTGGCGGTGGACGCCATGATCGACCGGGCGCCGACGGCCCGGGCCGCGTCCGCGAGCCTGAAGTAGTCGGGGCGGAAGTCGTGCCCCCACTGGGACACGCAGTGGGCCTCGTCGACGACGAACAACCCGACGCTGGAAGTGGACAGCCGGTCCACGAACCCGGGTGCCGAAAAGCGCTCGGGCGCCACGTAGAGGAGCCGCAGCTCACCCCGGGCCGCGCGCTCGAGCACCTCCGCGTTGGCCGCCGGCTCCTGCTGGGCGTTGACCAGCGCCACGCGGCCGCCGAGGGCGCGGGCGCGCAGCGTCTCCACCTGATCCTGCATCAGCGCGACGAGCGGTGACACGACCACGGTCAGCGCCTCCTGGACCAGCGCCGGCAGCTGGTAGCACAGCGACTTGCCCGAGCCGGTGGGCATCACGACGAGGACGTCCCGCCCCTCGAGCGCCGCCTGGCACGCCTCCCGCTGCCCGGCGCGGAAGCCCCGGAAGCCGAACAGCTCGCGCAGCGCCTCGCTCAGTTCCACGGCCGCCACCCTAGCGCCGGGTTCGGCGGCTTCCGCGCGGGCGCGCGGAGTCGTCACACAGGTGGCGAAATCGTTACCGGGCGGAGGCCAAACCCCGCCTGGGCGCCGCCGTCAGCCCTCGACGACCGCCAGCTCCTCCAGCGCGAACTTGCCGTTGGCCGCCTCCGTCCGCTCGAGCGGGTAGTCGCCTGAGAAGCACGCGTCGCAGTGGGTCGCGCGGCTCGAGCGGATCGCCTCGTAGACGCCGTCGAGCGAGAGGTAGGCCAGCGAGTCGCAGTGAAGCTCACGGGCCACTTCGTCGACCGAGCGCTCGTGCGCGATCATCTCCTGGGCGGTCGACATGTCGATCCCGTAGTGGCACGGATGCCGGATCGGCGGGGCCGAGATGCGCAGGTGGACCTCGGCCGCTCCGGCGTCCCTGAGCATCCCGACGATCTGCCGCGTGGTATTGCCCCGCACGATCGAGTCGTCGACCACCACCAGCCGCTTGCCGGCCACGACCTCGCGCAGCGGGTTGAACTTCATCCGCAGGCCGTGGCGGCGCAGCTCCTGGCCGGGCTGGATGAACGTGCGGGCCACGTATCGGTTCTTGATCAGCCCGTCGTCCCGGGGGATGCCGGAGGCCTTGGAGTAGCCGGCGGCGGCCGCGTTTCCCGAGTCCGGTACGGCGATCACCACGTCGGCCTCGACCGGCGCCTCGCGCCACAGGATCTCTCCCATCTTGCGGCGCGAGACCTGCGTGCGATTGCCCTCCAGGATCGAATCCGGGCGCGCAAAGTAGATGTGCTCGAACACGCAGAACGCCCTGCGCTCCGAGTCGAGCAGCTGGCGGCATTCGAGGCCCCGCTCGGAGATCGAGATCATCTCCCCGGGCTGGACCTCGCGGAGCAGCTCGGCGCCGATGATGTCGAACGCGCAGCTCTCCGACGCCACGCAGTAGCGGCCTCCCAGGTGGCCGAGCGCGAGCGGTCGGAGGCCGGCGGCGTCGCGGAAGGCGACCACCGCTTCCTTGGTCATCACGACCGTCGAGAACGCTCCCTCGAGCCCGGGCAGGATGTCGGCCAGCGCCTCCTCGACCCGCTCCGCCGGGTGGGTCGAGAGCAGGGCGGCCATGATCTCCGAGTCCGAGGTGCCCCTGAACTGCACCCCCTGCTCGCTGAGCGCGGCGTGGAGCTCGACCGCGTTGATCAGGTTGCCGTTGTGAGCGAGCGCGACCTGACGGCGGTCGGAGCGCCACACCGGCTGGGCGTTCTCCCAGGCGGAGGATCCGGTGGTGGAGTAGCGCACGTGGCCCACGGCCATCGCGCCGGTGAGCGCGCGTAGCCGCTGCTCGTCGAAGACCTGCGAGACGAGGCCCAGGTCGCGCACGGTCATGATGTGACCGTCGTCGCAGGTGGCGATGCCCGCGGACTCCTGACCGCGGTGCTGGAGCGCATAGAGCGCGAAATAGGCGAGACGCGCGACGTCGGACTCGGGCGCGTACACGCCGAACACGCCACACTCGTCGCGCGGCCCGTCCCTGGACGGAATCGGCTCGGAAGAGGTCATGAGAGGCGGCCGGGGACGGCCTGCTCGTACGCCTCGCGCGCTTCCTCGACCGCGACCTCAAGGCTACCAACGCCGGCGGCGATCCGAAGGCGCTCGCCGCCCACCTCGCCGATCACGACGGCCCCCGAAACCCCCTCCACCACTTCCCCCGGCCCGGACAGCAAAACGCCGCCCGGCCCCTCGCCGAACAGCGCGGTGTCGGCGTCCTGGCCGAGCGCACCAAGGTCCACCCGGGCGCCGAGCCCGCCGGCGATGCAGCACTCGGCGAGCGCACAGGCGAGGCCGCCGTCGGAGACGTCGTGGGTCGAGGCGAGCCCGCCGGTCCGGGCGGCGGCGCGCACGGCGGCCAGCGCACTGGCCTGCTCGGCGAGCTCGATTCCCGGCAGGCCCCCGGCCAGGACGCCGCGCAGCTTCTCGAGCTCGGAGCCGGCCAGCGAGGGACGGAACCGGCCGGCGAGAGCGATCGCGTGGCCCTCCTCGAGGAAGGCGACGCCGGGTGCGCGCCCGGGGTCGGGGAGCGCCCCGACCATCCCGACGATCGGCGTCGGGTAGATCGGCCCCTGCGGCCCCTCGTTGTAGAGCGAGACGTTGCCCCCGACCACCGGCACGCCGAGCGCCCGGCAGGCGTCGCTCAGCCCCTCGACGGCGCGGGTGAGCTGCCAGGCCACCGGGGGCTTCTCCGGGTTGCCGAAGTTGAGGCAGTTGGTGAGCCCGAGCGGCTCCGCCCCGACGCACGCCAGGTTGCGAGCGCACTCGAGCACGGCCTCGGCCGCCCCGACGTACGGATCGCAGCCCACCCGGCGCCCGTTGCCGTCGATCGCGATCGCGATCGCGCCGCGCCCTCCGTCGTGGTGGAGGCTGAGCACCGCGGCGTCCGCGGTGCCCGGCCGGCGGACCGTCCGGGAGCCGACGATCGAGTCGTACTGCTCGAAGACGAAGCGCTTCGAGGCGACGCTGGGCGAGGAGAGGAGGGCGAGCAGCGTCTCGGCGCCCGAGGCGCCCTGGCTGAGGCGGCGGGGGGGCGCCGGGGATACCGGCGCCGCCGGCGGCTCGGGCTCGAGGTCGTAGAGCGGGCACCCGTCGACCAGGGCCTCGATCGGCATGTCACCGACCAGCTCGTCGCCACGCAGGACGCGGAGCCGCGGAGTGTCGGTCACCTCGCCGACCTCCGCCGCGCGGACCTCCCAGCGCCCGCAGACCTCGAACACCTCGGGCAGTCGCTCCGGCTCGACGACGCAGAGCATTCGCTCCTGAGATTCCGAGATCATGACCTCGAACGGCTCCATGTCGGGCTCGCGCAGCGGCACGCGCGAGACGTCGAGGTCGATCCCCACGCCTCCCTTCGAGGCCATCTCCGAGGAGCTCGAGGACAGCCCCGCCGCGCCCAGGTCCTGGAGTGAGCGCAGCGCGCCGCGCCGAAGCAGCTCGAGGCAGCACTCGAGGAGCTTCTTCTCCTCGAACGGGTCGCCGATCTGCACGCTGGGTCGCTTCTCGCCGCCGTCCTCGGCGAGCTCCGCGCTGGCGAGCACCGAGGCGCCGCCGATCCCGTCGCGGCCGGTGCGCGCGCCGAGCAGCACCACCCGGTTGCCGGGCCCGGCGGCGGCGCTCCGGATCAGGCGCTCGCGCGGGGCGATTCCGACGCACATCGCGTTGACCAGGCAATTCTGCTCGTACGGCGCCTCGAAATAGACCTCGCCCCCGACCGTGGGCACGCCGACCGAGTTCCCGTAGTGGCCGATGCCCTTGACCGACCAGTCGAACAGGTAGCGCGAACGCTCGGAGTCGAGCTCGCCGAAGCGCAGGGAGTCGAGCACGGCGATCGGCCGCGCGCCGACCGCGAAGATGTCGCGCAGGATGCCGCCGACGCCCGTGGCGGCGCCCTGGAAGGGCTCGACCGCGCTCGGGTGGTTGTGCGACTCGACCTTGAACGCCACGGCGAGCCCCTCGCCCACGTCGACCGCCCCGGCGTTCTCGCCCGGGCCCATGACCACGCCGGGGCCGTCGGTAGGGAGTTTGCGGAGCAGCCTGCGCGAGTGCTTGTAGGCGCAGTGCTCGGACCACATCAGGGAGAAGACGGCGAGCTCGAGCGGGTTCGGCTCGCGGCCCAGGCGGTCGAGGATGAGGTCGTACTCGGAGTCGGTGAGCCCGAGCTCGCGGTGCCGGGTGATCACCTGGCTCACGCCGTGGCGACGAGCTCCGAGCAGTGGGCGACGATCGACTCGAACAGAAGCCCCCCGTCGCCGGAGCCGGTGAGCGGGTCGGTGGCGTGCTCCGGGTGGGGCATCAGGCCCATCACGTTCTTGCCCGCGTTGCAAACGCCGGCGATGTCGCGCGCGGAGCCGTTCGGGTTCCGGCCGGGCGCGTAGCGCAGGACCACCTGGCCGGCGCCCTCGAGCTCGTCGAGCGCCTCGCGCGGTGCGTAGTAGCGACCGGTCGTGTGCTTGACCGGGAGGGAGAGCCGCCGACCCGCCTGGACCTCGCGCGTGAACGGGGTGTCGCCGTTCACCACGTCGACCTCCACCTGCCGGCAGACGAAGCGGAGGCTGACGTTCGGGAGCAGGGCGCCGGGCAGCAGCCCGGCCTCGCACAGCACCTGGAAGCCGTTGCAGATCCCGAGCACCGGCCCTCCCGCGAGCGCATGCTCGGTGACCGCCTCCATCACCGGCGAGAAGCGGGCGATCGCGCCGGCGCGCAGGTAGTCGCCGTAGGAGAACCCGCCCGGGACGACCACCGCGTCCGCCCCTCGCAGGTCGGGCTCGGCGTGCCAGAGGAGCTCGGCGTCGGCGAAGCGCCGGCACGCGAGCAGCGCGTCCACCTCGTCGCACGACCCGGGAAAGTGGACGACGCCGAACTTCATCGGGCGCGGCCACCCACCGGCTCGACGACCAGCACCTCGTAGTCCTCGATCAGCGGGTTGGCCAGCAGCCGCTCGCACATCTCGGGCACCCGCGACGCGTCGTCCACGTCGAGCTCGACCAGGCGCCCCACGCGCACGCCCGAGACGCCGTCGAACCCGAGCGCCGGAAGGGCCCGCTCCACCGCCTGGCCCTGGGGATCGAGGATGCCCTCCTTGGGACGGATGAGGACCCTGGCCCTGGTCAAGATGCTCCGCTTCGCTCGAGCCACTTGGCGAAGGGCTCGCCCGCGACGCGCTCGTATGCCTCCAGGTAGCGGGCGCGGGTCCCCTCGACGACGTCCGGAGGAAGCGGCGGCGCGGGCGGGCTCTTGTCCCAGCCCGAGCCCGCGGCCCAGTCGCGGACATATTGCTTGTCGAACGACGGCTGAGGGCGTCCCGGGCTGTAGCCCCGGGCCGGCCAAAAGCGGGAGGAATCCGGCGTCAGGACCTCGTCGGCCAGCACGATCGTGCCGTCCGGGCGGCGGCCGAACTCGAACTTGGTGTCGGCGAGCAGGATCCCGCGCTCGCGGGCGTGGTTCGCCCCGAACGCGTAGAGCTCGATCGCGAGCCGGCGGAGCTCCTCGACCAGCGCGCGGTCGCCCACGATCTCGACCGCGCGCTCGAAGTCCACGTTCTCGTCGTGCCCGGTCTCCGCCTTGGTGGCGGGCGTGAAGAGGGGCTCCGGGAGTTGCTGTGACTCCTCGAGCCCGCCGGGCAGCGGGATCCCGCAGACCGCCCCGGTGGCGCGATAGTCCTTCCAGCCGGACCCGGTGATGTAGCCGCGGACGACGCACTCGAGCGGGACCATCTCCAGCCGCTCGACGAGCATCCCCCGACCGCGGGCCTCGTCCGGGATGTCGGTGTACGAGCGCACGTGGTTGGGGCAGATGTGCGCGGTCCGCTCGAACCAGAACGCCGACAGCCCGGTGAGCACTCGGCCCTTGTCGGGGATCGGCGTGGGATGCACGACGTCGTAGGTCGAGATCCGGTCCGAGGCGACCAGGAGCAGATGCTCGTCCCCGACGGAGTAGATGTCACGGACCTTGCCCCGGGAGACCAGCTCGAGGTCGGCGAGAACGGCGGTGTGGCCCACGGCTTCGAGGCTAACAGCCGCCCCCGTCGGCTCTCCCTGGCTCACATGAGCACGTCGAGCCGAGAGACGATCTCCTCGGCGTGGCGCACGAACGCCCGCGGGTCGAAGACGGCGGCGAGGTCCAGCTCGGGCGCGGCCTCGCCGAGCAACTCGCGGAAGGGAATGCCCTCGTCGAATCCACGTTGGG
>DASQXU010000311.1:0-3703 GCA_035639555.1 Thermoleophilaceae bacterium | reverse complement strand
GCGGCCGCGGAGCGGTCCTCACTCGTCGCCTTGCTCTCCCTCGCCCTCCTCGGGGCCCGGTGTCGACGGCAGCGCCCGGATCATCGTGGCCTCGTTCGATTTCTGCTGGGCAAGGCTCGCACTCCGAACCCCAAAGAACGCGCCCACAAGCGCCGAGATGGCGCCTATCACCGGCGCGACGACTGTGACCGCGTCGCTCGCGGTCGAGAAGTGAAGCATGGCGACAACGCCCACCGCCGCGACGCCGACGATCCCAACGATCGTGACCCACGCCGCCCAGGAAGGCTGCCTCGTACTGGGCATCATCTGGTCTAGATCGTCTGGCATGGCTACCTCCTCTGCGCGCCGACCCGGTCGCGATTGCGCCGCCGAACGGGCGGCTCCTCTTGGGCCGGCAAAGCGGTTCTGGGCGTTGGCAACCTGCGGGCAGCCGGCGTCGGCTTGATTCCGTGATTCTTCTCTCTCCTGCGGTGGCGGCACGCACCCGAGAGGTCAGGCCGAGGCCGGAGTCCTGCCCTCAATCGACGCTACCCCGGATTCCGAACCGGTCAAGTGCGGGCTCCGGAGCGGGGCTAGCAGCGGTGGCGCCCACCGAGGTGCGGGGCGCTACGGTCGGAACCACCCCGCGACCCGTGCGTGGGACGGTGTGCCAAGGAGTGGCCCAAACGGCGCCGAGCCGCTTCAGGAGAGCCTTCCGGCGGGTCAGGTGAGCTCGGGCGGCATCGCCTTGGGACCATCCGGGTAGAGCCACGCGAGCTCGTCCTCGGTCATCTCGAGCGTGTTCCCGGGCTCCGGCGGCGCCGCGACGATGAGCCAGAGCTGGTCGGAGTCTGTGTCGTTGAACGGCTGGCGCACGGTGGCGGGCTCGACAAGCACGGCGCTCAACCTCTCCAAAGTGAGGAGTTCGTCCTCGACTCGCAGCCGCCCGGTCCCCTCGACCACGACGTAGAGCTCCGTCGCCCGGCGGTGGCGGTGCCGAGTGGATGCCTGACCGGGCGCCAGTCGCCACAGGCGGGCCCCAAGAGTTTGAGCCTCGAGCTGCTTGGCGAGGTCCGTGTTCAGCACGCCCATCTGATTGGAGGGACGCCAGAAGGCCTCGCTAGCCGAGATGAGGCGGTACCCCATCACGACTCCTTTGCGGACCGACTCGTGCGCCGGCCCCGGTAGGCGGCCGTCTTCACCCGGTTCCCGCAGGCCTCCATCGAGCACCAGCGGCGCTTGCCGGGTCGCGAGTTATCGACGAACATCAGGGCACAGTCCGGAGCGGCGCACTCGCGGATCCGTGCCGCTAGGGGCCCCGAGAGCAGCTCGACGGCGTCGCGGGCGATCGTTGCGAGGGCGGCCTCGACTGGTCGGTCCGCTACCCAGGTGACCGTACGCCCGTCGTCGCCGAGCCGCGGAGCCAGCGGCGGCTTGGCGGCCCACCGGTTGAGCTCCCCCAGATCGCGCCACTCCGGGCGTCCCGCGCCCGCCCGCCGGGCCATGCGATAGATCGACTCGCGCAACCGGCGGGCGTCCTCGAGCTCACTCTGCTCCACGCGGGGTGCGTGCCTGAGCAGCGACGCTTCGACGAGCCAGCGCCCCAGATCCTGCGGCGTGCGGAGTCGCTCGAAGGAGCGCTGCCAGCGCTCACCCACCGTGGCGACCAAGTCGAGGCAGAGTCGGCCGGAACTGAAGCGGAACCGCAGCTCCGAGGCCGGAAGGTCGTCGACCAGGGCGGCCACGACACCACTATAACTGGTGTTTCGAGGCCGAGGCGGCGAGCGAGCGGCGACCGCGCCCGAAGCGCGCGGGCGACAGTGGCCTCAGCTCCGGTGGCTCAGGTCCGCCAAGCACGAGCGGTGCGAGCAACGAGGCGGACGCCGCCGCCAGCGTGACGCCGGCCATCCCATGTCCAGTCGAGATGAAGAGGCCTGGCTGGCCGGGCACCGCGCCGACTACCGGCAGGCCGTCGGGCGCGAGCGGTCGCAGTCCCGCCCACTCGAGCCGCGGATCGACGGGGCGCCAGCGAAGGTATGCCTCGGCCGCGCGCTCAATGGCCCGCAGCCGGGGCCGGTTGAGCGATAGGTCGAGCCCAGCCAGCTCCAGCGTGCCGGCCAGGCGAACCGCGTCCACATATGGGCTGCAGCCGACCTTCGCCTCGAGCAGGTAGACCGCGTGCTGCGGCCGAACCCCCTCCCCCGCCGCCGTGATGCTGTAGCCCTTCGCGGCTTCGAGGGGCAACCGGTAGCCGAGCGAGCCCAGGAGCGCAGGGCCCCACGCGCCGGTCGCCAGCACGACGCGCTCTGCCTGGCGCGAACCGGTCGACGTCGAGAGCCTCCAGCCTCCGTTCTCACGCGCCAGGTCCTCGACGACCACGCCGTCGAGCAGTTCGGCGCCGGCCCGCCGCAGTGCCGCGGCGAGTCCGGCGGTGAGCGACTCGGGGCGAAGGTGCCACTCGCGGCGCGAGAGCATGCCGCCGATCACGCGGTCCGAGACCGCCGGCTCCCGCTCGCGAACCGCATTCGCGTCGAGCAGCTCGAACTCGACAGGGAATCCCGCCGCCTGCAGACGGACGTAGAGCTCGCGCTCCTCCTCCAGTGCCGCCTCGCTGAGGGCCGCGAAGAGCAACCCGCCCCGATGCAACTCGAAGTCGATGCCCTGCCGCCGCCAGCTGAGAAGCGACTCGATCGCGCCGCGATTGTGCTCGACCAGAGCATGCATCCCGGCTGCGTATTGGGGCGCCCGGCACGCGCGCTGGAAGCTCCAGAGCCAGCCGAGGAACGCACGGTCGGTCCGCGGACGCAGCAGGAACGGGCTGTCGGAGCGGAACATCCATCTCAGCACCTGGGCGGTGACTCCGGGCGCGGGGACGGGTGCCGCGGAGAGCGCCGGGGTCACCCAGCCAGCGTTCCCGAGGGAGGCACCGCCGCCGAAGCGGGCGCGTTCGAGGACCGTGACCTCGGCGCCCGAGCGCGCGAGCTCGTACGCGACGCCCAGGCCGATCACGCCACCGCCGACAACGCTCACACGCAAGGCGCCACTCGCTCCTTGGGGAAGTCGAGGGGCAACCCCCGCCACCCGGTGTCACCTTCACATGGGACAGGCGAGGGCGGGGGAAGCGCGCGCAGCGGCGGCTGGCTCAGACAGGCGCCCGGAATCTCCGATGTGAGCGCTATCGGCGAACCGAGGGGTTCTCCCGCGGGCTCAGCGCTCCCTCTGTTCCTGCTCCTCGACCACCGCCTCCTCGAGCTCGCCGAGAAGCCCTGTGCCGGCAGGCTCCAGGACAAAGAGCTCAACTGCCATGTCCGGACTGCTGTGGACCTGGCTCATGTAGGCGATCACTGAGCGCCCCGTGGCTTGCTCGACGACTGCGGTGAACTGGTGCCTCATCGTCTTCTGGAAGCTCCGCCGGATGTCCTCCACGTCTTCGGTCTTGCCGTCAGCGATCAGCGTCTGCTCCACTGCCGTGAAGCCGCCGCTGAGCATGCACACCACCGTGTCGTTCATGGCATAGGTCTTGGCCTTGGTCGGTCCCTTGCCGTAGTAGCGGCGGTGCAGATGGACGATTCCGCGCGAGATCTGGGCGAGTGCCTCGCCGCGCGGTCGGGGGCTGCTGTCAGTCATGTCGAACCTCACTTAGTTTGCTGACTATGAAGTCCGCCAGCCGTCTCACCTCGGCTCGCCGCCTGCGCTTGGATGATCGAGACCAGGCACGAAGCAA
>DASQXU010000310.1:0-3848 GCA_035639555.1 Thermoleophilaceae bacterium | reverse complement strand
CGACCTGGAGAAGGCGCGGTCCGCGCTGTAGCGGCCCCACGCTGCTACTCCTCACTTCGCCGTAGGCGGAGGCCCCAAAAGCGCGGCGTTATGGCGCCAGCGGGCGATCTCGCAGGCGTTGGTCAAGTCGAACGACGCCGCGACGCGCGAGCCCCGGAGCTCGCCGGTAACGCGTGCCGTCCCGGGCCCGCCATAGATCTGCGCGCACGCAGCTCGGCGGGGGACCGGGGCAAGGTCCCGTGGTTCCAATGCGCCAAGGAGCCGGCAGCGCGGATCGATCGCGTCTTCACCCAAGCTCGCACATTCAATCCTCCGAACCCGCTTGGAACCGCCTGGTCCCGCCGGCCTTACGACCACGCGTAGGTCCGCAGCGAGACGGTGGCCGGTGCCCGGCGCGAGCGCGTCCTTACCGCAGCCGGCGTAGGAGACGAGTACCGCGGCGAACGCGATGGTCAGGTTCCTACTGAGCACATCTGGAGTTGTAGAACGGCGGCCGTGAGCGAAAGCTGGCGGCACGCTTGCAACCAATACGTCCGTCCGTGCTCCCCCCACGCCTCGAGAGCGGTTCCATCGTCGGATGAAACCGCAGCGGCCGCAGCTATGCGCCTCTCAGTCGCTCTTGCACCCACTGCCAAGCGCGGGCAGCACGCTTTTCGAGACGGCTTTGCGCGACAGTGGGAGAGCAGCCACCTGCGAGGGCCGTCCGCCGCCTTCGGCAGGACCCCGCGGCGTGGTATCACCTCCGGCGCGTGCAGGGCGCGAGTGAACCGGCTCCGGCCGCGGGCTCAGTCCGCCGGGGGCAACACCCGGAGTACGCGGTCGTCGCCTTCTCGCGGCGTGCCGCGGCCGTCGCGGTTGCTCGTCAGTAAGTAGAGGGCGCCGTCCGGGCCCTCCACCACCGTGCGGATCCGTCCGAAGTCGCCCTCGAATAGGGCCTCGTTTCTGGTGACCCGGGATCCGTCGAAGCTCAGGCGGCGGACTTGCTCGCCAATCAGGCAGCCGACCAGGAAGTCGCCGCTCCAGGCCGAGCCCGGTTTGCTGACGAAGGTCGCGCCCGAGGGGGCGATGGCTGGGGTGTAGACCGCGAGCGGGGCGGCGAAGCCGTCGTGGTCCTCGCCTTGCGCCTCCGGCCAGCCGTAGTTCGCTCCCCTACGCAGCAGGTTCATCTCGTCGTCGCCGTCGGGGCCGTGCTCGCTGGCGTAGAGGCGGCCGGTCCGCGGCTCCCAGTCGAAGCCCTGGGGGTTGCGGTGGCCCAGGGAGAAGACCTCGGGGCGGCCGCCCTCGCCGCGGTACTGCTCGGGACCCATGCGCAGCACCTTGCCGTTCAGCGAGCCGCGGTCCTGAGCCAGGCTGTCCTGCCCAGCGTCGCCCGTGGGCACGTAGAGGCGTCCGTCGGGACCGAAGTGGATGCGCCCCGCGTCGTGGATCGGCGCCGCCTCGATGCCTCGCAGGAGCACCGCGGCCTCCTCGAGTCGCCCGCCCTCGAAGCGATAGCGGGCCACCTCGTTGCCGTCGTTCGTGGTGCGGTAGAGGTACACGAAGCGGTTTCGCTCGAACTGCGGGTCCACCGCGAGACCGAGAAGCCCGCCCTCCTCGATCGCCGCCACGTCCACCCGGGCCACGGGCTTCGGCTGGAGCCTCAGGTCGCGCGAGAGGAGGCGCACCCGCCCCGGTCGCTCGGTGAGCAGCGCCCGGCCGTCCGGCAGGAAGGCGAGCTCCCAAGGCGCCTCGAGGCCGGTGGCCACCGTCTCCAAACGCGGGCCGCTCTCACTCCGCACCGGCCCCTCCTGGGCGCGCTCCGCTCCGCTGCGCGTCTCGGTGGTCCGGGGCGGCGGCGCGGTGCGCTCGGCCCGCTCGTCGTCTCCGCCGCATCCCGCCGCCAGCGCGCAGGCCGCGAGCGTTGCGGCGAGGGAGGGGACCCGAACGCGCGAAGGAAGAGAGCCTCGGTCCGCCGAGGGTGGGCTTACTTGGCCGATGGGCGCAGGGTAGTGAGCGCCCGTCGCGATCCGAGGCAGCGGACTAGGGCTCAACCCGTGGACGTCTCGGTGCTCGTCCCCGGCGCGATGCGGTTGGGTTGACGCTGGCCGGCGATCTCGAGCGCCACGGCGTCAACCAACGCATCGTCGATGCCGCGCCCGAGCGGGACGGCGGTGTCGCAGGCGCCCGACCTTTACGCATGCCCGCAGGCCGCGGGCGAGCCGCTAGGCTCGCCGCCTCGCGGCGTCGAACAGGGAGAAAGCGTGGACACGGTCGAATTCGTCAGGGACCTCACCTTCAAGATGTGTGATCGCGACTTCGATCTCGAGCTCGTCGAGTCGACCTACGCCGACGACTTCGTCCACCACGGGAATGGCGCGACCACCGACAAGGCCGGATACCTCGCGCGCGGGCGCGAGTACCGCGAGCAGTACGCGAGCATCGATCGGCCCGACTTCGACGAGCTGTTCGCGGCCGACGATCGCGTGGTCGTCGCCTACACCCTCACCCTGCACCGGCACGATGGGTCGGTCGAGCGGATGGCCGTCATGGCCATCTGGACGGTCGCCGACGGCATGGTCACCGCGCTCCGCGAGGTGGACGCCCCGGCCGCGTAGCTTCCTCGAGCCTCTCCCCCAGGCGCTCGAGGAACACCACCTGCGCCGGGTTGATCCTCCGGCGCGCCTCGGCGAGGGGCAGCCACTCGGCGCGGTCGATCTCCGGGAACTCGCGGATCACGCCCGAGCGCGGCGGCCACTCGAGCGTGAACGTGTTGCTGCGCACGCTCGCCGGGTCGAGATCGCCTTCGGCGGCGTAGGCGGTCACGAGCTTGCCGCCGGCCTGCCTGGCGCTGCCCAGCGGGACCAGCTCGTCGGCGGGCGGCGGAGCGCCCAGCTCCTCGTCGAACTCGCGCACCGCGCAGGCGAGCGGATCCTCGCCCTCCTCGTACTCGCCCTTCGGGATCGACCACGCGCCCAGGTCCTTCTTCGCCCAGAACGGCCCGCCGGGGTGGGCGAGCAGGACTTCGGGCTCACCACTCCTCAGTCGGTACAGCAAGATGCCGGCGCTTTGCATCAAGCCAGCCGATACAGGATCGGCATCGCGCCCACCCGATTCGCCTCCAGGTTGGCCTGCACGTAGCTCCTGAAGCGCTTCTTCGACATCTGACGCGCGATGACGCTGGGCAGCCCCTCGTCGAAGCGCGCGTTGTTGATGGCCACGTAGTCCGACTCGCCGTCGAGCGGGACGAGCAGGGTGGAGTTGTCGAGCCCGAGCTCGAGCTGGTACCACCCGGCCAGGTAGTCCCACAGCTCGAGCGCCACGCCCCGGTCGTCGGCGACGAAGTAGTTGAAGAGAAAGAGGCCCTGCCTCGTCTTGTCGACGTCGCCGATCCGCTTGGCGTTGCGGGCGGCGATCGCGTGGGTGTGCCGGGCGGTCGCGTTCAGGGCGGCCGAGAGGTCCTCGTAGGGACGGCTTCGCTGCACCTCGGCCGCCGCCTCCGGCGACTCGGTCTCGATCATTACGACCACGTCGAACTGCGCGACGTGAATTTCGTCCTTACGCTCCCTCAGGTAGGGGCTGAAGCGGGTGACCGGTGCGATCGCGACGGCGTCGAACACGGTGGCCTTCTCGACCTGCTCGAGGCGCTCGAGCTCGCGCGCGATCTGCTTCACCGTGCCGAGGAGCTCCCACTTCTCGCGGCCGGCCGGCACGAGTGCCCCGAGCGGCAGGGGCCGCGGGCGCACCTCGGCCGCGACGTGGATGTAGCCGAGCGTGGTCGGCTCGACCAGCGTGGCCTTCGAGTACCTGGGATCGGGGTTGACGATGTTGAGCTCCACGATTGGCTCCTCCTCTAGCGGTGTCGGGACGAG
>DASQXU010000309.1:0-8356 GCA_035639555.1 Thermoleophilaceae bacterium | reverse complement strand
GGTGTGGGGCCACACCGGCGCCTTCCCCGGCTACAACACCGTCGCCATGGCCAGTGGCAAGGGGCGACGAGGCGCGGCGATGTACGTCACCTCCGAAGGGCTGGCGACCGCGGCAGCGCTTGCGGGGCTCGAGGCCCAGCGACTACTAGCGTGCAGGATGCGCTTCGCGCGCGTCGGCTCGTGACGGACGTGCCGGACGAGCGCGGAGGACCGGCCAGGCGGCCTGACCGGTAGCTCAATCGACAGCGGACTCCCATTTCGTCCCGGGTCGCCGGAGCGCCCGCTGCGTCGCCGACCGGCGGTCGTGGATGGAGACGGACAAGTTCCTGTCGATCTCCCACGGTGGAAGCAGGTCGTCTACCCGCCCCGACACCGAGTTGTCGATCGCCAAGCGTCCGGGGGAGACGAGCCCGGCCGCGATCATCCGGGGCGGCGGCGCCCCCGGAGCGGTCGTACAGCGATTGCGGCTGGCCGTAGACCTTCGGCCTGCCGCGGGGCAAGCGGGAGGGGCGGCTGCGGGCGGCCTCCCCGCCGGCTGCTGTCGCTCACATCGCGCGGGCCCAGCCAGGCTCCGAAGGCCGTCGCGCCGGGCCGGACCTTGACCCGCACCGGCGTGCGCGTCCTGAGTGCCTCGTCGCCGGGGGCGAGGATGCGGGCCAGCTCCGCCACGTGACCTGAATCGAGAGCAGCGAGCGGCCGGACTGCGTCGCGGCGCCCGGCCAGCCTAAGACAGGAGGGCGCAAAGCACAGCGGCGCTCGTCGGGAGGCTGCCAGCGGGCCGCCCCGCGGTACCGCCGAGCCGGGGGCTGGCGTAGGGTCGCCAGCCGCTCTTGAAGCCCGGCCTTTCAGGCCGGTTTTGGGCGTCCCTCGCGGCTCTTCCCCCAGTCCGCCCTCTCTGAGCGACCTCCGTGGCCGCCCCCTAGGAACCCATGGGAAGGAATTCGAGCCGCCCATAGCGGACCGCGGCGCAAGGACGGGCGGCCCGGGCCAACCCGCGGCGATGACGTCCAACTCCGAACCGGCGACACCACGATTTTCAGTCGTGTGGCGCGCGGCGACGCGCGGACACGCGGTCCGGGACGCGCGCAAACTTCCCTGCAAGTGGACCAGCGAGTCGGCATTGCTGTCGCACGGTTCACCGCGGTCGGTGGGCCGCCCAAGCCATATGTGCCGCCGGAGGGCCGGAGGGCAAGAAGATGATCCACGGTCGAGGGCGTTTCATCGCGCCTTCTCGTTCCGGGAATTGCGCTCCTTGCCAGGGAGGAAACTCAACGCTGCTCAGCGAATTGGTGGGATTGTCGGTGACTTCACGGAAGTGCTGCGGATTGTCGATGACTTCAGCATCCGCTCGGGGAAACGCTGCCATGCCGATGGGCGAGCCGCATGAGCCCGTGTAACGCACTCCTCGTCGTTACCGAGGACGGCTTCGGCAAGCGGGTGCCGCTTGAACTGCTCCGTGGCTACGAGCGGGGCATGATGAAGCTGCGTGCTTTCGGACGGCGGTTCACGTTCGCGGCGGAGGTCGGCAACCTTGATGAGGTACTTCTCACCTCGTCGCAGGAGAAGGTCATCGAGCTGGCGGTGAGCCGGGTGCCAATCATGGGGCGGAAGGCCCGCGGCGCTCGGGTAGTGCGGCTACAGTCGGGTGAGCGCGTGATCGCTGGCACTGTCCGCTCTGTGAGTAGGTAGGCGATCAAGCCGAGCCAGTACGGGCTGGGCCAAGCACGGACCGGATCCCTGAGCCAGGGAACCGTCGCCGCCGGCTCCTCCACTTCGCCGGCGGCCGACGCGGAGGGGCGGTCCATCCCCTAGGGCCGGCCCTTCCGTCTAAGCGTTCCGATCGTGAGTGGTTCGGGTCTTACGACTCCGGGACGTCGACCGGCACCACGAGGGCCCGGCCTCCTCGTCCTGTCGAGCTGCCGCGTCCGCTGTGCAGGCGCCGACGTCGGCCACGACGATCCCCGCCCGCTCGCCCGCCCAGAGATGCACATACTCCCGCCCGAGCCCGAACGCAGTTCCGGCGATTCACCGCCGGTGCGGCCCCCGTGGCGGCTCACGCGTCGACCCCGCGTACACGGAACCGGCGCCACCGTGCGTCGATGCCCTGCCCGACGAGCGAGCGACTGCGACCGTCCCGGATCGCCAGCATCGTCCAGATCCCGAACCCGATGCGAGCGCGTTCGGGGATCACGGTGCCGTGGGCGTCGTACACGGTGCGGCCGTCGACGCGCCAGGCCGCGATCGATCTGCTCCGGTCGAGCGTGATCTCGCAGGCGCGAAGCCGGGTGAAGTCGTCGTTGAAGTCCTCGTACGGCGACTCGACTACGTGGTAGAACGGCTCCCCTGCTCCGCCTCCGCCCAAGCCGAGCTGCTCGTGCAGCGCTAACACGCGGCTGGAGGTGCCGCAGACGGCGAACACGCGCTTGCTGACGTCGAGGTCGAAGGCGTGGAAGGCCGCCATCCCCCGACGGTAGTCCCCCGGGTCCCCGCCGACGTTCTTCACCGCGAGGTCGACGGCGAACGTCGCGGGCCGATCCGGCGGCAGCTCGAACTGGCGAGTCGAGAAGACGAGGTACTTGGGGCTGTCGGCGGACTGAAACCTGTCGTGCGACAGCGAGAAGCGGGGGATCGTCACTCGCACCTCGCCCTCGCCGACGGCCAGCTCCGCGTTGGGGTCGAGCGGGATGTGCTCGCCGCCCGTCGGGAGCGGCAGGCGCGCCGGGACCCAGCGCTCAGCGTCGAGGTCCGGCCCCCTGAGCTCGTCGTACGTGAGAAAGCCGTCGCGGGCGGCGGCCGGGGCCTGCGTCTCAGGGGTCATGTTTTTTCCTTTCAATGGGACTCGGACGGCCGCTCGCCGCAACACCCGCCGGAGCAGCGGCAACCGCGCCGCCATCAATCCCCCGCCGCGGGGAAATGAAAATCGCCAGAGCAAAGAGCGCCAGCGTGGCGATGCCGGGCGCCCGCGGCCACGGCGAGCGTCCCATCGACCAGATCCGCGGTGGGGGGTTGGGGGATGAGCTGCCCATGGTGAGATCGCCTTGGTTGCTCAGGTGGAGAGTCGAGACGGCGGTTGACCCGCCCGCGCGGCGGGATCGGGCGCGCGCCGGTCGGCCAGGGCGCCCGGCGCGTAGGCGGCCCTGAAGCCTTCTCGCCAACTCGGGTAGCGAAGCTCCCACCCAAGCTCGCGCTTCGCCTTGGCGTTCGAGGCGCCGCGGGCCTCGGTCCCCATCACGACTCCGGGTTCGCCGGCGAAGAGCCGTCCGAGCCAGACCGGGACGCGGCGGGGCGGCTTGGCGCCGAGCGCGTCGGCGAGCACCGGCAGCCACTCGCGCATTGGGGCGGGCTCGTCGTCGACGATGTTGTAGATCGTCGGCCCGGCGTGCTCGAGCGCGAGCACGGTCGCTGCCGCGGCGTCCTCGAGGTGGACCCACGACATGAAGCCGCCGCCGTCGCCGACGATCGGGAACTGCCGCTTGCGCACCGGCTCGATCAGCCCGTCGTTCGACGCGCCGTAGAAGATGCCGTAGCGAAGCGCGATTCCGCCGGCGGCGACGACGGCGTCGTCGAGGTAGTTCATTGCCGCCCTGCTCTCGAGCGCGCCTGCCACCGGCTTGGTGTCGAGCGGATCGTCCTCGCCCTTGACCATCCCGCCATCGCGGGCGTAGCGGTAGCTGACATTGCTCTGGGCGACGAAGCCGGAGACGCCGGCCTCGCGCGCCGCCGCGAGCAGATTGTCGGTGCCGATGGTCCGCAGCCGATTGGTGTGCGCGAACGTCCGGTCGAAGTTCCTGCCGAAGCGCGCGTTCGCGAGCGCGGTCGCCTGGTGGACGATCGCGTCGGGGGCGGCTTCGAGCACCGCCTTGCGGACGGCGCGTGCGTCGAGAAGATCGAGCGCAACCGGTTCTGCGCCGAGCGCGCGGACGCGCTCGCCGCTGCTGGGCGAGGTGTGGGTGCCGATCACCTCGTGCCCGGCATCGGTCAACTGAGGAACGAGGCGGCTGCCGATCGCACCGCTGGCTCCTGCAACGATGACTCGCATCGTGTTCTCCTTCTCGCTCGTCACATCCCCCGGATCTCGGGGGTCTACTGCGATGACACGGCGCGACGAAGGGATGTGACAGATGAATGAGCGCGACTGGCTGGCGGCGCAATTCGAGGAGCACCGAACCAGGCTGCGGGCGGTGGCCTATCGGATGCTCGGCTCGCTGAGCGAGGCTGACGACGCCGTCCAGGAGGCGTGGCTGCGGCTCAACCGCACCGACACCAGCGAGGTAGAGAACCTCGGCGGGTGGCTGACGACCGTCGTCGCTCGGATCTCACTGAACATGCTCCGCTCGCGTAGCGCGCGGCGGGAGGAGCCGCTCGCCGGGCGGTTGCCCGATCCGCTCATCGACCGGGCGGACGGGATCGATCCCGAGCACGAGGCGCTGCTGGCCGATTCGGTCGGACTGGCGCTGCTGGTCGTGCTCGAGACGCTGTCTCCACCGGAGCGGCTAGCGTTCGTGCTGCACGACGTCTTTGCCGTGCCCTTCGACGAGATCGCGCCGATCGTCGATCGCTCCCCCGAGGCGGCGCGCCAGCTCGCGAGCCGGGCGCGCCGGCGCGTGCGCGCCGAGAGAACCGTTCCCGACGCGGACCTCGAAACGCAGCGGGGGGTTATCGACGCGTTTCTGGCGGCCGCGCGTGACGGCGACTTCGATCGGCTCGTGGCGGTGCTCGACCCCGATGTCGTCCTGCGGCAGGATTTCGGGCCGGTCGGCGGCTCGCGGGAGATGCGCGGCGCCGCGGCGGTCGCGAGCCAGGCGCTGAGCTACGCCCAGATCGGGCTGGACGTGCGGCCGGCGCTTATCAACGGCGTTGCCGGGGCCGTCGCCTTCCGCAACGGGCAGCCGTTCTCGATCGGCGCCGTGACGGTGAGGAACGGCAAGATCGTCGAGCTCGACTTCCTCGCCGACCAGGAGCGACTCCGGGAGCTCGACCTGACAATCCTCGACTGACTGTCTCCATCGTCCGATCGCATTCCCGAAGCCCGAGACCGGGTGTGTCGGCCGTCGCTCGCGCGGTGACTCCTTTGAGAAAGCAGTCGCGACCTCGTCCTGGTCGTGCGTGAATGCAATCGGCGCCAGGATCACGCGGGCGCCCAAGACGCCGACGAGCTCGACCTGATCGACCGTCGAGCTACTTCAACGCCCTGTGCGGCGTCGACGTCCCGGGCGGCGCCGCCATAGTCAGGCGCCCGCTGCCCGACGACGACGACTCCTACGCCTCCGGCCAGGTGTTCGCCGAGGCCGAGCACGGCTGGTGGTGCCACGGCTGCTCCCGCGGCGGCCGGCCTCGCTGCTCCACGGCGGACCTTTTGGGCGCGAGCTGCGTGGGCAGGCGTCTTGGTGGGTGCGCGAGCCTCGAGGCAGGTGCACTAGTCCGGCTCGCCGCCCCTGCCGCTCATCGCGCAAGGCGGGAGTGGCCGTCTTGCTTCGGCCGACGCGCCGGGAGGAGGTTTTCGCCCGCACCAAAGGGAAAAGGCGCTCCCGCGCCTTTCCACCTCCAATTTACACCGGAGAAGGGCCTTGAAACAAGCCCCCGGTCGTGCCGTATAAACGCCCGCCGCGAGGCCAGACCAACCGAAATGAAGGAGCGAGATGCTCGTGGTGTTGGTGACGAATCCGGACGGGGTCTGCCTATGACCGAGCATGCGGTGGTGATCGCCGGAGGAGGTCCCACAGGGCTGATGCTGGCCGGCGAGCTGGCGTTGGCGGGGGTCGACGTCGCCATCGTCGAGCGGCGCGTCAGCCAGGACCTGCCCGGCTCGCGTGCGGGCGGCCTTCAGTCGCGCACGATCGAGGTGTTCGATCAGCGTGGGATCGCCGATCGGTTCCTCTCTGAGGGACAGGTCGCCCAGGTCCAGAGTTTCGGCGGGATCTCCCTGGACATCAGCGACTTTCCCACCCGGTACAACCACGGGCTCGGGCTGTGGCAGAACCACATCGAGCGCATCCTGGCCGGCTGGGTCGACGAACTGGAGGTGCCGATCAACCGTGGACGCGAGGTGACGAGCTTCGCGCAGGACGACACCGGCGTCGACGTCGAGCTGTCCGACGGCCAGTCGTTGCGGGCGGCATACCTCGTCGGGTGCGACGGAGGTCGCAGCCGGATCCGTAAGGCGGCCGGTATCGCCTTCCCGGGGTGGGACCCGTCGACCAGCTCCCTGATCGCCGAGGTGGAGATGGCCGAGGAGCCGGAACTAGGCATCCGCCGCGACGCACTCGGCACCCATGGCATCGGCAAGGTGAAGTACGAGATACGCGACGGTGAGGTGGTCTACCAGGATGGGGGGCCGGTACGGGTCACGTTGACCGAAGGGCAGCTCGGACGCACCAGCGAACCTACCCTGCGTGATCTCAGCGAGGCGCTTATCGCCGTCTACGGCACCGATTACGGGCTCCACACCGCCACCTGGATCTCACGGTTCACCGATATGACCCGGCAGGCCGCGTCCTACCGCGCGGGGCGGGTCCTCCTCCCGGCGACGCCGCGCACGTGCATTACCCGGTGGGTGGACATGGCCTCAACATCGGCGTGCAGGATGCGGTGAATCTCGGCTGGAAGCTGGCCCAGGTCGTCAACGGGACGTCGCCCGACAGCCTCCTTGACACCTACCACGCCGAGCGGCACCCGGTCGCCGCCCGCGTGTTGCGCAACACCATGGCGCAAACCGCGCTCATGCGCCCCGGTGACGAGCGCACCGAGGCCTTGCGCGAAACTTTGTCCGAGCTGCTCAGCATGGACGAGCCGCGCAGGCGGTTCGCCGCGATGCAGTCCGGGCTGGACATCCATTACGACCTCGGCGATGGACACCCGCTGCTCGGGCGCCGCATGCCCGACCTCGATTTCGTGACCGCCGAGGGCCCGCTGCGGGTGTTCACCCTGCTGCACGACGCCCGGCCGGCGCTGCTCAGACTCGGTGAGCCCGGCCGCCCCGACATCACGCCGTGGGCGGATCGGGTTCAGCTGATCGACGCTGAATACCGCGGTGAGTGGGAGCTACCGGTGTTCGGCGCGGTCACTGCGCCGACTGCGGTGCTGATTCGGCCCGACGGACACGTCGCCTGGGTTGGAGACGGCACGGACCTGGGGCTTGATGAGGCGCTGACGACCTGGTTCGGAACGCCGACTGCGGCATAGCCGCTGGACCCACGCGATCGCCGATCTCGTCGCCGCTTCGTGAATGCAAGCGACACAACAGCCGGACGCGCATTGCGGCACCGCCGGCATTCCGCCTACGCCGGCAACCCGGCGGCCGCACGCGCACCCTCCGGGTCGGTAAAGGCTTGGACCCGGACGACCCGCCCATCGCGGACGGTCAAGAGCGATGATCGAGTCTCATCGACCTCGAGGTCGTTCGTCCGGCCGACGATGTGCACGACCACCGCTACCCGATCACCCGCGTCATCAACGCTCAGCAGCTCAACCCGGTAGCTCTCCCAAGTCGAGAGGAACTCGGCCCAGAACCGCCGTACCGCGGCAAAGCCCCGGTAGCTCTCGACGGCGAGCAATGAGTGACTCACCGGGACCCACTCGATCCCCGGGTCCAAGAACCGGCTCAGAGCGTCATCGGTCAGACGCTGTTCGAACTCGTGAGCGGAGCCCTCGCTCGCAAGCTCCGCGTAGAGTCGGCGGACCAGCTCGACGTTCTCCCGTGGCATCTCGTTCGCAGTGTCTCGCATCGCGCTCTACCGCTGGGCGGCAGCGTCGGTTGGCTACGAAGCACCAGCGCGCGCTCAGCGAGAGGGGCGACACTGCCGCCCATGAGTTGCGCGAGCACCTGGGCGTCCTGCTCATCGCATTGCGAGAGCCTTGACCTCGGCGACCAGCGCTGCTCTTCGTCTGAAGCAGGAGCCCGGGATATCGGGGTCAGGCCGGGTATAGATGGCCAACGGCATGGGCGTCGTCGAGAAAGATCCCGCGCAACTTGGCGCTGTCCCGCGACGCTCCGCACACTGGCGTGTGGCCTAGCGGCTTGGAGTGTCGGCCTGGTGGCTCAGTGTGCGGTAGCCGAGCACCGTCCCGAAGACCATCAGGCCCGACCCGATGAGGACGTCGATGACTTGGAGGACGCGCGAGCCGATGCGCCTTCGCACAGCGGCGACGATGAGCGCGAAGCCCCCGTACCAGCCGAGGGTCCCAAGGGCAACCCCACTCAGCAGCAGGAGGGCGTGCGCCGTCGAGGTGACCGCCGCGTGCGGGGCGCCGGCGGGGAAGGAGACCGTCCAGAGCGCGATGGTGAGCGGGTTGAGCGCGGTCGCCGCGACGGCGGTGCCGAACGCCTGGCTGGGCGTCGCCACCTCGTGTTCGTCCT
>DASQXU010000308.1:0-11292 GCA_035639555.1 Thermoleophilaceae bacterium | reverse complement strand
CATGCCGGCGGCCAAGGCGCCGTTCAAGCCGATGAACAAGACGCCGCCGCCCGGCGTGAGCCGCTACACGCTGAAGGTCGTCAACCCGTCGGCCCAGTACATCCTCACCAAGAACCCGAAGTTCAACATCCCGGGCATGGCCAAGGGGAACGTGGACAAGATCATCGGCGTGGTGAGCAACGACGTACCCAAGATGGCGCAGGACGTGATCAGCGGGAAGCTCGACTACATGACCGAGGACCCGACCGGCGACCTGCTTCCGACGATCGAGCAGAAGTACAAGGACCGGTTCCGGCTCGATGCCAACCCGCCGAACACCTACTACTTCTTCATGAACGTCACGATCCCGCCGTTCAACAAGCCGCAGGCCCGGCAGGCGGTCAACTACGCGATCGACAGCCGCGCCCTGGTGCGGATCTTCGGCGGCCGGCTGGCGCCGGGCTGCAACTTCCTGCCGCCGGCCATGCCCGGCTACCAGAAGCAAAGCTGCCCCTACGGCGACCCAAACGGCCCCGGGAACGTCGCCAAGGCCAAGTCGCTCGTGAAGTCCTCGGGCACCGCGGGACAGAAGGTCACGGTGTGGACCAACACGAAGGCCCCGCGGCCGGCGATCGGAGACTACCTGCGGTCGACGCTGAACTCGATCGGCTACAAGGCGAGCCTCAAGACCTTGAACCAGGACGTCTACTTCGACCTGATCGGTCGCAAGAGCTCGAAGGCCCAGATCGGGTTCGACGACTGGTTCCAGGACTTCCCGAACCCGGCCGACTTCTTCCAGAATCTGCTGACCGCCGAGGCCCTCACCTCGACTCCGACGTTCAACAACGGCTTCGTGAACGATCCGGATGTCAACAAGAAGGTGGCGAAGCTCTCGAAGGTGGTGGATCCTAAGAAGGTGGCGAGCCAGTGGGCAGCGCTCGACCGCGAGGTGACCAACCCGCCGAAGTCCTACGTCGCTCCGTACGGGCACGAGAAGGCGTCCACGTTCATGTCGGAGCGGATGAACTTCAAGGACTGCGCGGGCGTCCACAACGTGTACAGGAACGACTGGGCGGTGTTCTGCCTGAAGTAGCCACCGGCATGGAGATGGGAGGGCGCCTCGGCGCTCTCCCCTCCGTGGCCGCGGCGGGGCGACGAAGGCGCTGAATTGGCCACCGAGCCCGCCACCGAATTCACGCTCGAGGGGCCGGCCGCCTTCGAGGAGGAGGCAAAGCGCGAGCGAGCGGTGGGCGTCGGCCCGTGGCGGCTCGCGCTGCGGCGGCTGCGGCGCAACAAGACCGCGCTCGCGTTCGGCGCCCTCTTCATCGTCCTGGTTGGGCTGTGCCTGCTTGCGCCGGTCTGGGCGCATCAGATAGCGCACACCGGCCCGAACGACAACCACCTGACGTCGACCGTGAAGGTCGGCGGCAAGGTCAAGGACGTGGTGAAGCCCAACGGCGTCCCGATCGGGCCCACCTGGCACGGGCGCTTCTTCTTGGGGGCCGACGACAACGGCCGGGACGTCGCGGTCCGGCTGCTCTACGGCGGTCGGGCGTCGCTCGAGATAGGGGTGCTGGCGTCGTTGATCACCGCCTTCCTGTCAGTGATCGTCGGCCTCTTGACCGGCTATCTGAGGGGGTGGGTCGACGCGATCCTGGCGCGTCTCCTGGACCTGATCTGGGCGTTTCCGGTCATCCTCCTCGGGGTTGCCCTCGGCACCGCGCTGAACCTCGGCGGCCTACACGTCGGGCCGATCTCGATCAGCGGCAACTCGCGGCTCATCCCGGTCCTGATCATCGCGGTGGTGTACGTGCCCTACATGGCGAGGCCGATCCGCGGGCAGGTCCTCTCGCTACGCGAGAAGGAGTTCGTCGAGGCGGCGAGGGCCCAGGGCGCCGGACCGCTGCGGATCATGCTCTCCGAGATCCTGCCCAACGTCGGCTCGACGATCGTCGTCTTCTTCCCGCTGATGGTGGCCAACGCGATCCTGCTCGAGGCGGCGCTCGGGTTCCTCGGGGTGGGCGTCCAGCAGCCCAACCCCTCCTGGGGGAACATGATCGGCTACGGCGTCGAGCGGATCGTCACCGGCCCCCACCTGACGATCATCCCCGGCCTGATGCTGGTCCTTACCGTGCTGTCGCTGAACGTCTTCGGTGACGGCCTGCGAGATGCCCTCGACCCGCGCGCGAGGATCCGCCTGGAGCACTGATGGCCCGCTTCGTCGTACGCCGGCTGCTCGCGATGATCGCCCTGCTGTTCGCGATCTCGGTGGTGACTTTCGTGATCTTCCAGCTGATTCCCGGCGGCGACCCCGCCGCCCGGATAGCGGGGCGGCGCCCCACCCCCGGCCAGATCGCCGCGATCAAGCGCGAGTGGGGCTTCGACAAGCCGGTCTACGTCCAGTACGCCAAGACTATGGGGAAGGTCTTCTCGGGGAGCCTCGTGTCGTACAGCACCCAGATCAACGTGCTGGACGAGATCAAGAGGGACGTGCCGCGCACCTTCTGGCTCTCGATCGGGGCGGCGATCATGTGGATGGCGTTCTCGATCGCGCTCGGCCTCTACACCGCGGTGAAGGCCGGACAGTTCTCGGACCGCTTCCTCACCGTGCTCGCCCTGATCGGCATCTCGATGCCGGTGTTCTGGATCGGGGCGCTGATGAACTACTACCTCGGGTTCAAGTGGAAGATCTTCCCGAACGGTGACTACGTGCCGTTCTTCTCGAACCCGGTCCAGTGGTTCTACCACCTGATCATGCCGTGGACGGCGCTCTCGCTGCTGTTCATCGGCATCTACTCGCGCGTCCTGCGCTCCAACATCCTCGACTCGATGAACGAGGACTACGTCCGCACCGCCCGGGCAAAGGGGCTCTCCGAGCGCCGGGTGCTGGTCAAGCACGTGCTGCGCAACTCGCTGGTCCCGATCATCTCGCTCTGGGGACTCGACTTCGGCGCCGTGCTGGGCGGCGGAGCCATCCTCACCGAGACCGTGTTCGACCTGAAGGGCGTCGGCCAGTACGCGGCCCAGTCGGTCTCGTCCCTCGACGTTCCGCCCGTACTGGCGATCACCATGTTCGGGGCGTTCTTCATCGTGCTGCTGAACACGATCGTCGACATCACCTACGCCGCCCTCGACCCGAGGGTCCGGCTGACCGGATGAGCGAGCCGCTCCTCGAGGTCGAGGACCTCAAGGTCTCGTTCGTCACCGAGGACGGCGTCGTGCGGGCGGTGGACGGAGCTTCGTTCGAGCTGCGCCCACGGGAGGTGCTGGCGGTGGTGGGAGAGTCGGGCTCCGGCAAGTCGGTCACCGCGATGACCCTCCTCGGCCTCACCCGCGGACCGAACGCCCGCTTCGAGGGATCGGCCCGCTACCGGGGGCTGGACCTGGTCGGTGCGTCGGAGGACGAGTTGCGCGAGGTGCGGGGGGCCGAGATCGCGATGATCTTCCAGGACCCGATGACCTCGCTCAACCCGGTCTACAAGGTCGGGGACCAGATCATCGAACAGATCCAGGAGCACACCGCGATGCCCGAGCAGGAGGCCCGCGAGCGGACGATCGAGCTGCTCGAGCGGGTCGGGATCCCCCGGGCGCGCGAGCGCATCGACTCCTATCCGTTCGAGTTCTCGGGCGGGATGCGCCAGCGGGCGATGATCGCGATGGCGCTCTCGTGCGACCCGAGCATCCTGATCGCCGACGAGCCGACCACCGCGCTCGACGTGACCATCCAGGCCCAGATCCTGGAGCGTATCCGCGAGCTCCGCGAGCAGACGGACGCGGCGGTGATCCTGGTTACCCACGACCTCGGAGTGGTGGCCGACATCGCCGACCGGATCGTCGTGATGTACGGGGGGCGGATCGTGGAGGAGGGGACCCTCGACGAGATCTTCTACGACCCCCTCCATCCCTACACCTGGGGCCTGCTCGGCTCGATCACCCGAGTGGATCGGCCGCGGCCGGAGCGTCTCCCGGCCATCGCCGGCCTGCCGCCCTCGCTGGCCGACCCCCCGGAGGGCTGCCACTTCCGCCCTCGCTGCCCGCATGAGTTCAGCCGCTGCTCCGAGACGCCCGCGCTCGAGGCCCGCGGCCCGAACGCGCCCGGGCACCGCGACCGCTGCTGGCTCGACGTCGACGAGAAGCGCTCGCGGCGGCTGATCGAGGGGCAGATCGGGCTCGCCTCCAAGGACGGGGGCGTGCCGGCCGGCCGCCCGGCGGGGACCGAGGCGTGAGCGCGCCCCCCGAGGCCTCGGCGGGCGAGAGCGCCGCCGCGCCGGCGGGCGACGGCGCCGGCTCTCTGCTCGCGGTCGAGCACCTGAAGCTCCACTTCCCGATCAAGCAGGGGATCGTCTTCGACCGCGAGGTGGCTCGAGTCCACGCGGTCGACGACGTGACGTTCTCGTTGCGGGAGGGGGAGACGCTCGGCCTGGTCGGGGAGTCGGGCTGCGGCAAGACCACCCTCTCGCGCTGCATCCTCCGCCTGCTCGAGCCAACCGACGGCACGCTCCGGTTCCAGGACCAGGACATCACCCACGCCTCGCGCCGCGAGCTCGCGCCGCTGCGGCGCGAGATGCAGATGGTCTTCCAGGATCCCTTCGCCTCGCTCAACCCGCGCAAGCGGGTCGGCCAGATCATCGCCATGCCGTTGCGGCTGCATGAAGTGGACCGCTCCGATGTCGAGCCGCGCGTGCGCGAGTTGCTGGAGCGGGTCGGGCTCTCGCCCGAGCACGCCAACCGCTTCCCGCACGAGTTCTCGGGGGGTCAGCGCCAGCGCATCGGCCTGGCCCGGGCTCTCGCCCTAGAGCCGAGGCTGATCGTGCTGGACGAGCCCGTCTCGGCGCTCGACGTCTCGATCCAAGCCCAGATCATCAACCTGCTCGAGGACCTCCAGGCGGAGATGGGGCTGACCTACCTCTTCGTCGCCCACGACCTGAGCGTGGTTCGCCACGTCTCGGACCGGATCGCCGTCATGTACCTCGGCAAGCTGATGGAGGTCTCCTCAGCCGAAGAGCTCTACACCAAGCCGATCCACCCCTATACGAGCGCGCTGCTCGCCGCCGTGCCGATCCCGGACCCGAGGGAGAACCGGGCGCGTGAGCGGATGGTCGTCGCCGGCGAGCCGCCGAACCCGATCGACCCACCCTCGGGGTGCGTCTTCCACCCCCGGTGCCCGCGCGCGACCGACATCTGTCGCGAGGTGGTCCCGCCCCTCACCCGCTATCCGAACGGGCACCTGGCCGCCTGTCACCACCCGCTCAACGTCAGCGCGGACGAGGCGGCGGCGGCCGAGAAGGACGCCTCGAGCCCGCTGGGCGCCGGCGACGAGCTGCCGAGCCCCGCCGAAGCGCCGGCGGCCTGACGCCCGCGCGGGCCGTCCCGACCGGCAACGCCGGGCGGCTGCCTGCTACCTAGACTGGACCGCGTGGACGCGGCGGAGATCAGGGAGCGCTTTCTCTCGTTCTTCGAGGAGCGAGGGCATCGCCGCATGCCGTCGGCTTCGCTCGTGCCGCCGACCTACGACCCCTCGGTGCTCCTCACCACCGCGGGCATGCAGCCGTTCAAGCCCTACTTCAGCGGCGAGGAGGAGCCGCCCTCGCGGCGCCTCACCTCCTGCCAGAAGTGCTTCCGTACGACCGACATCGAGAACGTCGGCCTCACCGCCCGCCACCTCACGTTCTTCGAGATGCTCGGCAACTTCTCGATCGGCGACTACTTCAAGGATGGGGCGGTTCACTACGCGCTCGAGCTCTCCACCGACGGGTTCGGCTTCGACCCGGAGCGCATCTGGATCAGCGTCTTCGGCGGCGACGAGCAGCTGCGGCTCGGCCCCGATGAGGAGGCGATCGAGTGCTGGCGCTCGGTCGGCGTGCCCGACGAGCGGATCGTCCGGCTCGGCCGCGCCGACAACTTCTGGCAGTCGGGGCCGACCGGCCCCTGCGGCCCCTGCTCCGAGCTCTACCTCGACCGCGGCCCGGAGTTCGGGTCCGAGGACGACCGCCCGGGAGACGACACCGAGCGCTTCCTCGAGTACTGGAACCTCGTGTTCATGCAGTACGAGCTCCACGCCGACGGCGCGCTGACCGAGCTGCCCTCGCAGAACATCGACACCGGGCTCGGCCTCGACCGAATGGCGGCCGTCCTGCAGGACGTCCCGTCGGTGTTCGAGACAACGCACTTCCGGCCCCTGGTCGAGCTCGGCGAGGAGCTGTCGGGACGCCGGTACGGGGAGGACTTCGCCGTCACGCGTGCGCTGCGCATCCTCGCCGACCACGGACGGGGGATGACCTTCCTCATGGCCGACGGCGTGGTGCCCTCGAACGAGGACCGTGGCTACATCCTGCGCCGGATCATGCGCCGGGCCATGCAGCAGGCCCGCGCCCTCGGGATCGAGGTCCGCCTACTCCCGCGACTGTGCGACCGGGTCGTCGAGGTGATGGGCGACGCCTACCCCGAGCTCCGTCGCGAGCAGGAGACGATCGCGCGCTGGGCCTCGGCCGAGGAGGAGGGCTTCCTCCGCACCCTCGCCCAGGGCGAGCGGATCCTCGCCGAGGTCGTGGAGCGCGCGACCGAGCAGGGCACGTCGTGGGTCTCGGCCGAGGACGCCTTCCGGCTGCACGACACCTACGGCTTTCCCTACGAGATGACCAAGGAGCTCCTGGCCGACCAGGGGCTGTCGGTCGACGACCAGGGCTTCGAGGAGCTGATGGAGCGCGCCCGCGAGGTCTCGCGGGCCGGGATCGCGCGGGGGCCGGCGGAGGCGGTGGTCCCGCACGAGCGCGTGCTCGAGTTCGCCCGCTCGTCCGGCTTCCAGACCCGCTTCGTGGGCTACGAGGCGCTCGAGTGGGAGACCGTCGTCGGAGGTGCCGCGCGGGTGGACGGTCGGGTGCTCGCCAAGCTCGAGGAGAGCCCGTTCTACCCCGAGGGTGGGGGCCAGGTCTCGGACTCGGGGGTGGTCGAGACCCCATCTGGGCGCGCCCGTGTGGTCGACGTCTTCCGGCTCGGGGACGACCAGGCCCTCGCCCTCGAGCCGCTCGAAGGCGAGATCGGGCCGGGGCAGACCGCCACAGCGCGGGTGGAGCGGGCCGCGCGGCTCGCCACGATGAAGAACCACACCGCCACCCACCTCCTGCACGCGGCGCTGCGTCGACGGCTCGGCACCCACGTGCGCCAGGCCGGCTCGTACGTGGGTCCGGACAAGCTTCGCTTCGACTTCACCCACGGCGAGCGGCTGACCGGCGCCGAGCTCGAGGACGTCGAGGGCCTGGTGAGCGGGTGGATCGCCGACAACCACCCGGTCCGCGCCATCGAGACCACCCGCGCGGAGGCCGAGGCGCTCGGCGCCCTCGCCTTGTTCGGGGAGAAGTACGGCGACTGGGTGCGGATGGTCGAGGTGGATGAGGTCTCCCGCGAGCTCTGCGGCGGGACGCACCTGGCCTCGACCGCGGAGGTCGGGCTGTTCCACCTCACCACCGAGACCTCGAGCGCGGCAAACGTGCGGAGGGTGGAGGCGGTCACCGGCCTGGCGGCCGAAGAGCTCTTCCGTCGCCGCACCGGGTGGCTGCGCGAGATCGCGGCGCTCCTGCGCGTGCCCGAGCCCGAGGCCGTCGAGGCCGTGGAGCGGCTGACCCGCCGAGTGCGCGAGCTCGAGCAGCGGCCGGCCGAGCGGCCGGACCGGCGGCTGGCCGAGCAGCTCGCGGCGGGCGCGCGCGAGCTGGGCGGGGTCCGGGTGGTCGTCGAGGCGGTCGGGGTGCCCGATGCCAAGGCGCTGCTCGAGCTCTCCGACACGGTCAAGCAGCGCCTCCGCGACGGCGCGGTGGTGCTCGGGGCGGCCGCCGACGGCCGGGTGCACCTCGTGGCCAACTTCACGCCCAGCGCCGTCGAGCGGGGGATCAACGCGGCCGACGTCGTGCGCGCCGCGGCCAAGGTGGCCGGCGGCGGCGGGGGTGGTCGGGACACCATGGCCCAGGCCGGTGGCCGCCAGCCCGAGAAGCTCCCCGAGGCCCTGGCCACTGCCCGCAGCCTGATCGAGCAAGCTCTGTCCTAGATGGCGGACGGACGCATCCTCGCCCTCGATCACGGGGAGGCGCGCTGCGGCTGCGCGCTGTCCGACCCGAGCGGGACCCTCGCCACTCCCCTGCCCGCGATCGAGCGTCCGGACAGCCGCCGCGGGCTCGACTCCGTGGTCGGGCTCGTGCGCGAGACTGGCGCCGAGCGGGTGGTCGTCGGGCTCCCGCTGACCATGAGCGGGGAGGAGGGGCGCCAGGCGGCGCGGGCGCGGGGCTTCGCCGAGCGTCTCGGCGCGCGGGTGGAGGCGCCGGTCGAGCTCTACGACGAGCGGCTGACCACCCGACTGGCCGAGCGGGGCGGGGTGGGGGACCCCGACTCGCGCGCCGCCGCTCACCTGCTGGAGAGCTATCTGGCGGCGCGCGCGGCCGGAGGCCCGAGGTGAGCGAACGGCCGCCGCGGGCGCCCGGCGGACCCCCGCCCGGGGAGCGCCGGCCGCCCGACGCCGGCCACCCGGATCGGCCCGACCGCCCGCCGACCGGCGACGCTGATCCCGCCCGCGCGCCGCGGCCGGCGTCCAGGCGCAGGCTCGCGCTCGTACTCGGCGGCGGGCTGGTGCTCGTGCTGGTCGCGTGGTTCCTGCTCTCGCTGTTCCAGCCATTCGCCGGCGGCGGGAAGGGGAGCGTCCAGGTGGCGATTCCCCGGGGCTCCGGAGTCGGTGCCATCGGCGACCTGCTCGAGCGGCGAGGAGTGGTCTCGAGCTCCTTCTTCTTCGGCCTGCGCGCCCGGCTGTCCGGCAAGGCGAGCGAGCTGAAGCCGGGCGTCTACAGCCTGCGGCGGGACATCAGCTACGGGGCGGCGCTGGATGCGCTGTCCAAGGGCCCGCCCCCGAACATAGTGCGGATCACGATTCCCGAGGGCCGCTCCCGGCGGGAGATCGCGAGGATCGTGGACGGCTCGCTGACCGGCGGCTACCTCGCCGCCACCCGGGGCTCAGCGCTCCTGAGCCCGCGGCGCTACGGCGCCCCCCGCGGGGCCTCGCTCGAGGGCTTCCTGTTCCCCGCGACCTACGTGCTCAGGCGCGGGCGGCCGGTGAGCGATCTCGTAAACCAGCAGCTCGCTGCGTTCAAGCGCGAGTTCGCGGGGGTAGACCTGCGCTACGCGCGAACCAGGAACGTCACGCCCTACGACGTCCTGACCATCGCCTCGATGATCGAGCGGGAGGCGGCGGTTCCCCGTGACCGGGCGCTGATCGCGTCGGTGATCTACAACCGGCTCCACGCCCACATGCCGCTCCAGATCGACGCGACCGTGCGCTACGCCTTCGACGACTGGACCCACCCGCTCACCGACGCCCAGCTTCACAGCCGCAGCCCGTACAACACCTACACGCGCCTGGGCCTGCCGGTGGGGCCGATCGGCAATCCCGGCCTGGCGTCGATCGAGGCCGCGGCCCATCCCGCCCGCACACGCTTCCTCTACTTCGTGGTGAAGCCGTGCGGCAATGGGGAGCACGCCTTCTCCTCGACCTACGCGCAGTTCCAGCGCGACTCGCGGCGCTACTCGACCGCCCGCCAGCGCCGGGGCGGCCGGGCGCCGAATCGGTGTTGACCCTCTTCGGCGTGCTTGGGTTCCCGGTCGGGCACAGCCGCTCGCCGGCGATGATGGCCGCAGCCTTTCGCGAGCTCGGGCTGCGGTGGCGCTACCTGAAGCTACCGGTGCCGCCCGAGCGCTTCGCGGAGACGGTGCGCGCGCTCCCCGCTTCCGGCTACGCCGGGGCCAACGTGACCGTCCCCCACAAGCTCGCCGCGCATCGGCTGGCCGACTCGCTCGGCGCGGTAGCCGCGGCTGTCGGCGCGGTCAACACCCTGACCTTCGCCGACGGCCGCATCGAGGGCGACAACACCGACGCGGCCGGGTTCCTCGACGCCCTCCCCGAGCCGCCCGCCGGCCGGCGGGCGCTGGTCCTCGGTGCCGGCGGCTCGGCGCGTGCGGTGGTCTGGGCGCTGCTTCGTAGCGGAGCGGAGGTGGCGGTGTGGAATCGCACGCCCGCGCGGGCGGAGGAGCTCTGCGCCGAGCTGGGTGCTCGCGTGGTGGGCGCGCCCGCAGAGGCGGAGATGATCGTCAACGCCACGTCGGTGGGGCTCGACCCGGCGCTCGACGAGGCGGACGCGGTGGCCGCGCTCGGCCTGGATCGCCTGCCTCCGCCGGCGCTGGTGGTCGACCTGGTCTACGGCGCCGGTCGCACGCCGCTCGTCCGCTGGGCCGAGCGCTCGGGCGCGCTGGTGGTGGACGGGCTCGAGGTGCTTGTGCGCCAGGGCGCCCGCAGCGTCGAGCGCTGGACCGGCCGCAGCGCGCCGCTCGAGGCCATGCGGGCGGCCGCCCGCGCCGCGTAGCCCCGACCACGGCGCATCGATTGGACGTCTGGGGGCGTCTCAGCTCGCGCGGACCGGCGTGGGCAGCGCCGCGTGCCGCCGCGCCGGCTCCACCACCAGCGTCCCGATCCTCCCCGGCCTGCCGCCGGCCGAGGGGATGAACCACACCGCGTAGCGACCCGGAGTGTCCAGGAGGACGTCGAAGGTGGCCGGCGTGAGCGCCTCCGCCGCGTCCTCGAGGTCGAGACCGCGGAGCACGACGAGCCCGGCGCGCTCCACCCGGACGGTCAGCCGCACGCTCGCCCCCTGCCCGAGCCGGCGGGTGACCGGCGTCCTGCGCGCGTCGAAGGACACCACACGCTCGGCGGGCGCACGCTGCGCCCTCGGCCCGGGGGCCGAGCCGCTCGTCGGGGGCTGCGGCCGAGCCGGCTGCTCCGTGGGGTGGAACAGCGAGGCCACCAAGGCGCTCGCGGCGAGCATGACCGCGAAGAGGAGGAGCGCGCGGCGGAGGTGCATCCCGGTCGATGCTAGAGGCCGGCCCCTCGGCGCCGGGGGGCGAGCTGCCGCGCCGATGAGCTCCTACTAGCTACATGGAGGGGGCACGCTGATTGTGGTTCCGGCTGCCGCGCTCGCCCTGCTCGGGGCGCTGGCCGGGAGCGTGCTCCCGCCCACGAGCTCACGCCGGCGGCCGCTGGTCGCGCTCATCACGGCCGCGGCGTTCGGCGCGATCGCTGCGGCCCGCGGGGTGCGGCCCGAGCTCCTCGTCCTGCTTCCGTTCGTGGCGCTGCTCGTCGCGGTGGCGGGGATCGACCTCGAGCACCGGATCATCCCCAACCGCCTGGTGCTGCGGGCGGCGCTCTTCGGCCTCGCCGCGAACGCGCTCGTCCGCCCCGACCAGCTGCCGGAGCTCGCGCTGGCCGGCGGGCTGGCATTCCTCTCA
>DASQXU010000307.1:0-7042 GCA_035639555.1 Thermoleophilaceae bacterium | reverse complement strand
ACCCTTCGGCAAGGTCCGATGAGCCGGCTCCTCTCTCCGATTCCGATCCTCGCGCTGGTGGCGGTCGCGGGGCTCGTGGCGCTGCTCGCGTATGGGCTCAGCGCGAGCAAGCCGAGCCGCGCGATCGACCGGGCGGTGGCGCGCGGGGAGCGCGAGCCGGCGCCGTCTTTGGTGGCCCACCGGCTCTCGGGAGGGGGCCGCGCGTCGCTGCGCGATTACCGGGGCAGGGTCGTGGTGCTCAACTTCTGGGCGTCGTGGTGCGAGCCCTGCCGGCAGGAGTCGCCGCTGCTCGAGCGCTGGCAGAGGCGGATGGCCCGCGCCGGTGGGACGGTCCTCGGGGTGGATGTCCTCGATGTGGGCTCGGACGCGCGCGACTTCGTGCGGCGCTACCGGCTGAGCTACCCGATGCTGCGCGACGGGAGCGGCGAGGTGCTCAAGCCGTTCGGTGTGATCGCCTATCCCGAGACCTTCCTGATCGACCGGAGGGGCCGGATCGCCGCCACGCGCCGCGGTCCGGTCGATGAGCGCTTCCTCCGGGCGCGCCTGCTGCCCCTGCTCAGGGAGCCGGCATGAGGGCGACGCTCGCCCTGCTCGCCGCCCTGCTGACGCTGGCCGCGCTACCCGCCGCCGCGCTCGCCCGCTGCCCGAAGACCACGCTCGGCGACGTCGAGGACGAGGTGATGTGCCCGGTGTGCGGCACCCCACTCGAGCTCGCCACCGAGGCACCCGAGGCCCAGCGCGAGCGGGCACTGATCCAGCGGCTGATCGACCGCTGCCAGTCGAAGGCCCAGATCAAGCGCGCGCTCGCGGCCGAGTTCGGGGACGCCGTCCTCGCCACCCCGAAGGGCAAGGGGTTCGACCTCACCGCGTACCTCGTGCCGGCCGGCGCGGTCGCCCTCGCCGCCGCGGCGATCGCCGCGGCCGCGCTGCGCTGGCGCCGGCGGCGGCGAGAGCCCGCGGCGGCGCCGCCGCCGAGCCGCGCGGGCAGCAGTCGTCTCGAGAGCGATCTCGAGCGCTACGAGCTGTGAGCCTGCTAGCGACAGCCACGTCGGGCAGCGTCGACACCACCGTGGTCGCGGCGTTCGCCGTCGGCTTCGTGTCGTTCGTCTCCCCCTGCGTGCTTCCGCTCGTGCCCGGCTACCTGTCCACGATCTCGGGGGTCTCGTTCGCCGAGCTCCAGGCCGGGCGACGACGAATAAAGGTGCTCGGCCCCGCGGTCCTCTTCTGCCTGGCGTTCACCGCGATGTTCATCGCGCTCGGCGTGACCGCCACCGGCCTCGGGCAGACGCTGCAGGACCACCGCCAGACCCTGCGCCACGTCGCGGGCATCGTGATCGCGGCGATGGGCGTCCTCTTCATCGCCACCCTCTTCGTGCCGTTGCTGAACCGCGAGTGGAGGCCCGAGCTCTTGCTGCGCCGCGCCTCGGCCGGCGGTCCGATCGTCGCCGGCCTCGCGTTCGCCGTCGCCTGGCTCCCCTGCACCGGCCCGACCCTAGGGGCCATCCTCACCGCAGCGAGCACGCAGGCCACGGTGGGCCGCGGGGCGGTCCTCCTCACCTTCTACGCGCTCGGTCTGGCCGTGCCCTTCCTCTTGAGTGCGCTCGTGTTCACGCGCGTGGCCGGCCTGTTTCGGTTCTTCCGCCGGCACTTCCAGGTCATCACGGTGATCTCGGGGGTCATCCTCATCGCCATGGGGGTCCTGCTGTTCACGAACGAGCTCACCCGGTTGAACTCCCAGGCGCTGTCGCTGATGGACAACCTCGGAATCAACTTCTTCAGCAACCTCTGACCGCCGACCCGGGCAAGACCCTGCGCGGCTCGAGATCTAGCGCGGGTACATCCCGCCGTCGATCGAGATCACCTGGTTGGTGATGTAGGGGTTTCGCAGGGTGGCCAGCGCGAGGTCCGCCACCTCCTCGGGGGTGCCGAGGCGGCCGACCGGGACGCGGCCCTTGAGCTCATCGGGCTCCCCGGGGAGCATCCCGGTGTTGGTGATCAGGGCCGGGGCGAGCGCGTTCACGGTCACCCCATCGGGCGCCGTCCGGGCGGCCAGGAAGTGGGTCAGGCCGTGCAGCGCCGCCTTCGAGGAGGCGTAGTGGGGGCCGATGACCCCACCGGTCAGCGCGGCGATCGAAGAGATGAACAGGATGCGGCCGAAGCCGCGCTCGCACATCCCCGGCACCGTGCGCTGGGCCAGGAGGAACGGCGCCCGCAGGTTGACCGCGATCGTCCGGTCGAGCTCCTCGCGCGAGACCTCCTCTAGTGCCCGCACCTCCCCCACCCCGGCGGCCGGGACCAGCACGTCGACCGGACCGAGGCTCTGCTCGACCGCCTCCACGAGCTCGGCCGCCGCCTCTGGACGGGCGAGGTCGGCGCCGATTGGGAGCGCTCGGCCCCCGGCCGACTCGATCTCCGCGGCGAGCCGCTTCGCCGGCTCCGCACTCGTCCCGTAGGAGAGCGCCGGGGTGGCCCCTTCGGCGGCGAGTCGCCGGGCCACCGCCCCGCCGATCCCGCCGCTCGCCCCGGTCACGAGGGCGACCCGGCCCCGGAGCGACTCGGCCCCGGTCATCGGGCTACATCTCCTCGGGCGCCGAGACCCCGAGCAGGTCGAGCCCGCGCGCGATCACCCGCCGGGCCTGCACGCAGAGGGCGAGGCGGACGTCCTCGTCGCCCCCCTCCTGGCGGGCGCCGAGCACCCGGACGTCGCGGTAGAAGGCCGAGAAGTCCTGCGCCGTCTCGTGCACGTAGCCCGTGAGGCGGTGCGGGGCGCGGCGGGCGGCCGCGGCCTGCACCTCGGCCGGGAACTCGAGCAGCCGCTTCACGAGGGCACGAGCCGAGGGGTGCGGCGTCTCCCAGCTCTTCGCCACGTCGGCGGCCAGCGCGCGCTCCACCCGCTCGGCCCCGGCCCGCCGCAGGATGCTCGCGATCCGCGCGTGCGCGTACTGCACGTAGTAGACGGGGTTGTCCTGGCTCTGGCGGCGCGCGAGGTCGAGGTCGAGGTCGAGCGGCGTGTCGTGGCTTCGCTGGAGCACGAAGAAGCGGGCGGCGTCCACCCCGATGTCGTCGACGAGCTCGTCGAGCGTGACGAAATCACCGCGTCGGCGCGACATCCGCGCGCGCTCGCCCCCCTCCAGGAGGTTCACGAGCTGCATGATCAGGAGCTCGAGGCGGTCCGGCTCGCCGCCGAGGGCCTGCCAGGCCGCCCTCATCCGCCCCACGTAGCCGTGGTGGTCGGCGCCCCAGACGTCGATCGCGCGGTCGTAGCCCCGCTTGAGCTTGTCCTCGTGATAGGCGATGTCGGACGCGAAGTACGTGAACTCCCCCGAGGAGCGCATCAGCACCCGATCCTTGTCGTCGCCGAAGGTGGTGGTGCGCAGCCAGACCGCCCCCTCGAAGGGATAGACCTGCTCGCGCTCCTCGAGGTCGCCGAGCGCCCGCTCGATCGCTCCACTCTCGTGCAGCGCCCGCTCTGAGGTGAAGCGGTCGAGCCGCACCCGGAAGCGCTCGAGCGTGGCCTTCGCCTCCTCGACCATGAGCTCGACCCCGCGGCCGGCGAGCTCGTCGGGGTCGGCGTCGGCGGCCCCCTCGATCCGCTCGGCCAGCTCGGTCACGTAGGCCCCGTGGTAGCCGTCGGAGGGCGGCTCCTCGCCTCGGGCCCGCGCGCGGATCGAGTCGCCGAAGCGCCGCACCTGGCTCCCGTAGTCGTTCAAGTAGTACTCGCGCTCGACCCGGTGGCCGGCGAGCTCGAGGATCCGGCACAGGGCGTCCCCGTACGCGGCGTGACGGGCAGACGCCGCGGTGAGCGGTCCGGTCGGGTTGGCGCTCACGAACTCGACGTTGATGCACTCGGCCACCTCCGGCTCGCCGGCGCCAAAGCGCTCCCCCGCGGCGAGCATCCCGGCGAGCGCGTCGAGGTACCAGGGGTCGGCCATGAAGAGGTTGAGGAAGCCGGGCCCCGCAACCTCCAGCCGATCCACCGCGGCCCCGAGCCGCTGCCCCAGCGCCTGCCCGAGCCGCTCGGCCACCTCCCGCGGCGCCTGGCCGAGCGCCGGAGCGAGCATCATCGCCGCGTTGGTCGAGTAGTCGCCGAAGTCGGGCCGCGGCGGGCGCTGGAGCGTGGCAGTTTGGGCCGCGCCGTCCCCGCGCAGCTCCGACGCCACCTCGGCGATCGTGCCCTGGAGCTGGGAGACGGGGTCGCTCACGCTGGGGCCTAATAGTGATAGGGGTGGCGGGCGAGGATCTTGTGGGCCCGGTAGATCTGCTCGAGCAGCACGATCCGGGCGAGCTGGTGAGGCAGGGTCATCGGCCCGAGCGAGAGGCGCAGGTCGCAGCGGGGCAGGTCGAGCCCGCGGGGGCCGCCGATGACGAAGCAGAGATCGCGGCCCTCGCGCCGGCGTTCCTCTAGCCAGCGCGCGAAGCCGACCGAGTCGAAGCTGCGGCCGTCGGTGGTGAGCAGGATGACGTACGCGCGGTCGGGGATCCGCCGCGGGACCTGCTCGTCCTCCCGGACCTCGGTCACCTCGACCCGTCGGTGACCGGCCAGCAGCTTGTGGTAGTGAGCGTTGTCGTCCTGGAACGGTGGGCGCAGCCGCCCGACCGCGATCACCGAGATCCGCATGGGGGTGCGATACTAGGCGGGTGCCCGAAGGGGAAGGCGAGCGCCACTTCAACATCCACACCGACCCGGAGACGATGGCCGGGCACTACGCCAACTTCGCCAACGTCTCCCACTCCGACTACGAGTTCACGATCACCTTCGCCCGGGTGGACCACGAGGTCGAGGACGACGAGGTGCCGGGGGTCGTGGTCTCGCGGATCAACCTCACGCCGCGGTTCATGCGTGAGCTGATCGACGCCATGGAGGACAACTTCTCCAAGTGGCAGACCCGGGAGGGAATCAAGAACCTTCCCGAGTTCGAGGACGAGGACCGGCCCTAGCTTCGGCCCGGCGAGATGCGGGCGCGGGAGTCCGGCTCGCGATCTCCCAACGTGCGGTCAGACCACCGTGGGAAGCGGCGCCTCGCCGCCTCGGCGACTAATTCGGCTAGCAGGCGGGGAGCGACGGCGGGAAGATCGTCCCCGCGACGTTGCCCGACCAGCAGTTGCCGGTCCCGGTCCCGTCCCATACCAGGTCGACTCTGAAGGGCGCCGGGACCGAGGGGTCGGCGTCGAAGCCGTTGTGCAGCGCGCGGTTGAAGGCGATCCGATTGAAATCGGGGTTCGGATCGATGTCGAGCGCCGCGCACTGCGCGGGCGTCAGCCCCAGGACGACGCAGTAGTTCGCCACCGCGATCCCGAAGGAGCGGTTGCGCTCGACCCGGTTCGCCTCCACCCGGTTGCGGTCCGCGGAGAGGACGAGGATGCCCGTCCCGGGCGGCACCTTGCAGACCTCGTCCTCCGGCTCGAGGCAGGTGTTGCGGCGATTGTTCGCGCGAACCCGATTGTGGTCGATCCGGTTGCTCGAGTTGGCCTTGACGTCGAGCCCGGGAAGCGCGAAAGAGAGGATCCCGCCGGTGTTGCCTGTCGCCACGTTGTGGTCGGCCCGCACCTGGGAGCTGTTCTCGATCTCGTAGCCGCTGACGTTGTCCACGCTCCGGTTGTGGTCCATGCGCCCGATGCGCGACTGCCCGACGTAGATCCCGGTGTCGTTGGCGCCCCTCGCCAGCGAGTGGTCGACCCGACCGGAGACCGAATGCGAGGGAAATATGCCGTACTCGCGGTTGTCCACCGCCCTGACCCGCGTGACCCGATAGTGGTCGACGCAGAACAGCAGCACGCCGTCGCCGGCGAAGCCCCGGACGGTGAAGCCCTTCACCAGGAAACCGTGCACGCGCTTCGAGCGCTTGGTCAGGCAGGTCGGGTCGTGGCTCTTCCCCACCGCGATGCCGTCCTCCTGGCCGCTCCGGGCCCGCAGCACCACCGCACGCCTGCGGCTCGGACGGGCCACGAGCCGCAGGTGGCTCTTCTTCACCACAACGGCGCAGCGGTGGCTCGGCTCGGTTGGGCAGCGGCGCCCCGTCTCGCGGTAGGTACCGGGGGCGACCACGATGGTGTCGCCGCCGTGGGCCCTGTCGACCGCGGCCTGGATCGACCCACCCGGTCCGACGTGGATGGTTCGCGCCCCGGCGGTAGCCGGTATCGCGAGCGCTAGTGCGGCGGCTATGAACGGCGCGATCCTTCGCATCCCGGTGCCCCCCTCTTCGGCGCCGGGCACCGTACCCCGGTCGTGCGGGGAATGCAATGGGGACCCGCCCGCTACGGGCGTGCGCCGCGCTCGATCGCTACCGCGTAGCCGATCCGCTCGTCCGTGGTCGGGTGAGTTCCGAAGAGGACCTGGAGGACCCGCGGGGGGCTCGGGTCGATGAGGTTGCTGATGGCGAGCCGCCGCTCGACGTCGATGAACGCCTCCGGGTCGTGGGTGAGGCGCAGCGCGAAGCCGTCGGCGCTCGCCTCCACCTTGCGCGAGAGGACGTTCGACGCCGAGCCGAGCGCGAACGAGACGAGCGCGAGCGCCAGGGCGAGCGCCGGGAGCACCTCGGGGTTGGGACGCGCCCGCGGGTCCCCCAGTCCCTCGCGCCGCCCGAGCCGCTCGGCGAGCTGCTGGACGAGGTAGGTCCCGGCCGGGGCGACGATCGCCAGCCACAGCAGGCCGCGCGGGACGTCGCGGTGCTTGACGTGGCCCAGCTCGTGGGCCACCACCGACAGGAGCTCGCGGCGGGGATAGCTCCCGATCAGGGTGTCGTAGAGGACGACGCGCTTGGTCCGGCCGATGCCGTCGACGTAGGCGTTGGTGCCCGTGGTCCGCCGGCTGGCGTCGACCCGGTAGACCTGCCCCACGTCCACCCCCGCGCGCCGGGCGAGCGCCAGCACCTCCGAGCGCAGCCGCCCCTGCGGCAGGGGCTCGAAGCGGTTGAACAGCGGCGCGACCACGACCGGGAAGAGGTATTGACTCAACACCCCGAGCACGACAACGCAGACGGCGGCCGGCGCCCACCAGCGGCGGCGAAAGCGGCGAATCAGGGCCAGGGCGAGTGCCCCACCG
>DASQXU010000306.1:0-2080 GCA_035639555.1 Thermoleophilaceae bacterium | reverse complement strand
CGACTCATGCGAGGCGCTGGCCGTCGTCTGCTCTGCGGCCGACCCGCGCCCGGTGCTCGAGCGGTTCGCCGCGCTCCCCCAGGTCGTCGCCTTGGTCGAGCGCGGCGAGCGCCGTGCGGTGGGAGTGACGGTCGAGGGCGTGCCGGTCGAGCTCGTCGCCGCCGAGCCGGGGCGATTCGGGACCGCCCTGGTCCGCGCCACGGGCTCGCCTGCGTACGTGGAGGCTCTCGAGCCGCTACCGGACGCGCCCGACGAGGACGCGCTCTACCGTGCGCTCGGGCTGCCCTGGTGTCCGCCGGAGCTGCGCGAGGAGCCCTTCCGCGGCGAGCCCCCAGCCCTCGTGCAGCCGGACGACATGCGCGGCGACCTCCACTGCCACACGACTTGGTCGGACGGAAGGGCGAGCGTCGAGGAGATGGCTCGCGCCGCCCACGACCGCGGCTACGACTACCTGGCGATCTGCGACCACACCCCCGCCGTGGGCGCAGTGACTGGGCTGACCCCGGACGAGGTCCGCCGCCAGGCGGAGGAGATCGCGGCCGCGAACGACCTGCTGGCCCCGTTTCGCGTGCTGCGCGGAATCGAGTGCGACATCCTCTCCGACGGTCGGCTCGATCTCCCCGACGACGTCCTCGCAGAGCTCGAGTGGGTGCAGGCGAGCGTGCACGGCGGTCAGCGGATGCCGCGGCGCGAGCTGACGGACCGCGTCGAGGAGGCGCTGCGGAACCCCTACGTGCGCTGCCTCAGCCACCCAAAGGGCCGGTACATCAACCGACGGGCGGAGAACGCCCTCGACCTCGAGCGGGTGTTCGAGGTCGCGCTCGAGGAGCGGATCGCGGTCGAGGTCAACGGCCTCCCCGACCGCCTCGACCTTCGCGGCGAGCACGTCCGCCACGCGCTGCGCGCGGGCGTGGAGATCGTCTGCTCGACCGATGCCCACTCGATGCGCGGGCTAGGGAACATGGACCTCTCGGTCGCAACGGCCCGCCGGGGCTGGGCGACGGCGGCAAACGTCGTCAACACCCGACCGTTACGGTCGATCCTGGCCGGTCGTCGCGCGGCTTAGCGCTCCACCGCGCTCGCCTCGCGCGCGCGGCGCACCGCCTCCGCGACGTCGCCCCGCCACGGGGCGCCATGCCCGGGCAGCACCGTCGTCGCACCCGCGCGCTCGAGCTGCGAGAGCGAGGCGAGCGCCTGTTCTCGGTCGGCGTTGATCGAGAGGAGCCGCGGCCCGCGCGTGCGGGTGGTGGCGTCGAACGTCGCAAGCGCGTCGCCGGCGAACAGGACGCCGCGCTCGCCGAGCAGCAGGGAGCAGTGCCCCGGAGTGTGCCCGGGTGTGGCGATCACCCGCAGGCGCCCCGGCACGTCGAGCTGCTCCCCGTCGGCCAGGGGCGCAGGCTCGGTGATCGGAGTTAGGCCCATCCCACCCTGGCTGGCGACGTGGGCCATGAAGATGATGAAGCCGAGACGCCGGGCAGCGTCGAGCGCGCCGGGCGGCGGCTTCGGCCGCTCCTCGCCGCGCGCGACCGCGGCGTCAGCCGGATGGATGTATGCGCGGCCGCCGCTCTCGGCGCGCAGCCGCTCCGCGCAGCCGAGGTGATCCAGATGGTTGTGGGTGAGGACGACCGCCTCCACGTCGGAGAGCCGCCGCCCCATGGCCGCCAAGCTCGCGGTCAGCTGATCCCAGTACTGGGGGAGGCCAGCGTCCACGACGGTCAGGCGCCCCCCATCCTCGACCACGTACCAGTTGACCCAGAATGTGCCTAGGCGACGCACGCCGTCGGCGACCTCGGCGTTCATTGCTGCGCAACCTAGCGCGTGCAGCGGGGTCGGTCGGGCCGCGACGGCCGTGCCCGGCGTCCGAGCTCGCCGTTGTGCTCCATCAGAGAAGGGTGATCAGCCCGACGCCGGTGAGCAGGAGCGCGACGCCGGCGAGGCGGCGGACGGGGATCGCTCGCCGCGGCAGGCGAAGCAGCCCGTAGCGGTCGACGGCGGCTGAGGCAAGCTGCTGGCCGGCGACGGTGAGCACGACGACCGGCGCGGCGCCGATCTGCGGGATGAGAAGGAAGACTGCGGTCAC
>DASQXU010000305.1:0-3806 GCA_035639555.1 Thermoleophilaceae bacterium | reverse complement strand
CTCGGCTACACGCCGCTGTACGTCCGCTACAACAGCGGCCTGCACACCTCGGACAACGGCCGACGCCTGGCCGAGGTGATCGAGGACGTGGTGCGCGGTTGGCCCGTCGAGCTGGAGGAGATCGCGCTGATCGGCCATTCGATGGGCGGGCTGGTGGCACGCAGCGGGTGCCACTACGGGGACGCCTCGCACCACGCCTGGACCGGCCGCCTGCGGCACGTGTTCTGCCTCGGCACCCCGCACCTGGGTGCGCCGCTCGAGAAGGCGGCGAACGTCGCCGGCTGGGCGCTCGGCCGCATGCCCGAGACCCGCCCGTTCGCCGCCGTCGTGAACGGGCGCAGCGCCGGGATAAAGGACCTGCGCTTCGGCAACTGCGTCGAGGAGGACTGGTGCGACTGCGACCCCGACGAGTTCCTGCGCGACCGCCGTCGCGAGGTGCCGTTCCTGCCCAGCGCGAGGTACTACTTCATCGGCACCACGCTGACCCGCAACTCCGACAACCCGCTGGCCCAGCTCATGGGCGACCTGTTCGTCCGCTTCCCGAGCGCCTCGGGGCAGGGACGGCAGCGGCGGATCCCCTTCGAGATCGACAACGGCCGCCACCTGGGCGGCCTCAACCACTTCCAGCTGCTGAACCACCCGGCGGTCTACCGCCAGATCCGGGACTGGCTCGAGGGCGCCTCCCGCCCGGCTTCGCTCACTCGACCAAGCTGACCCCACTGCGCGGCGTCCGCACCACCGCACAGCCGCCCCGCGAGATCGGCCAGCGGCAATCGCGCCCGGGGCAAAGGTGGTGGACCCGGACTGACGTGTCGAATATTCGACCGGAGAAAGAACGGAGGGTCGCCGCGGTCTCCTCTTGGCACCCTTACCGGGAAGCAGCGACCCTCCGAGGTTTGCGACGAGGCGCTTGGCTCGTGGGGAGGGTGCTGGCCCTCGCCGCAGTCAGGTCAGCTTAGCGTGGAATTGCCCCCTGCTGGGAAATTAATTTAGGTTACTTTTGTTCAATACAAAACAGACTTTGAGTGATAGCGGTCCCCTCTCCACCTGCCCGCAGCACGAAACGCCCAGCGTCGGGCTCAGGCCGACGCCCGCGCGCGGTAGCCGCTGAAGTCCGGCGCCCGCCTCTCGGCGAACGCCCGGACTCCCTCGTTCGCCTCGTCGGACTCCACGAACAGCCCGAGACCCGAGAAGGCGAGCTGACCCACGCCGGCCAGGTGCTCGGTGTCCGCGTTGAACGATTGCTTGACGAAGCGCAGCGCCGTCGGGGAGAGGGCAAGGATCTCGTCGGCCCAGCGGCGGACCTCGTCCATCAGCTCGGCGGCCGGAACCACCCGGTTTACGAGGCCCCAGCGCTCCGCAGTCGCCGCGTCGTATTGCCGGCACAGCATCCAGATCTCGCGCGCTCGCTTCTCTCCTACCACCCGCGCGAGGTACGCGGTGCCGAAGCCGGCGTCGAAGGAGCCCACGCGGGGGCCGGTCTGGCCGAAGACGGCGGTGTCGGCGGCGATCGTCAGGTCGGAGAGCACGTGCAACACGTGGCCACCGCCGATCGCGTAGCCGTTCACCGCGGCGATCACCGGCTTGGGGATCTCTCGGATCAGGCGGTGCAGGTGCTCGACTTCGAAGAGCCCGGACTCGGAGGGGCCGTAGTCGCCCGTCTCGGCGCGCTGCTTCTGGTCTCCTCCGGTGGAGAACGAGCGGTCTCCCGCGCCCGTCAGGCACACCACGCCCACCCGCGGGTCTGCCCAGGCGCGCTTGAAGCAGGCGATCAGCTCGTCGACGGTGCGCGCACGGAAGGCGTTCATGCGCTCCGGCCGATCGATCGTGATCGTCGCGAGTCCCTCCTCGACCTCGTAGCGGACGTCCGTGAGCTCCTGCATCTCGGCTCCTCTCTGCGGTGGCGGGAGCACGCTATGCGAACATCGCCCGCCGATGAGCGAGCGCGTCGCGCTGGTGACCGGAGCGGCCGGGGGCATCGGGCGAGCGATCTGCCTGGACCTCGCTGCCGACGGGCGCGCGGTGGTGGCCTCGGACGTGCGGCTGGACGGGGCCGAGGAGACGGCCTCGGCGGTCTCCCAAGCTGCCGGACGCTCGGCGGCCGTGGAGCTCGACGTGACCTCGACCGAATCGGTCGCCGCCGGTGTGGCCGCCGCCTCGGACGCGCTTGGGGCAATCGACATCGTCGTCAACAACGCCGGCTGGGATGAGCTCCGGCCCTTCTTGGAGACGGACGAGCAGTTCTGGGACCGCGTGATCGAGCTCAACTTCACGGGCTGCCTTCGGGTCACCCGGCAGGTGCTGCCTGGCATGGTCGAACGGGGCTTCGGGCGCGTGGTGAACGTCGCCTCGGACGCCGGCCGCGTGGGCTCGTCCCTGGAGTCGGTCTACTCCGGCGCCAAGGGCGGAGTGATCTCCTTCACGAAGACGATCGCGCGCGAGGTCGCGAGGTCTGGGGTGACCGCCAACGCAGTGTGCCCGGGCCCCACCCGCACCCCGCTGCTCGAGGGCATGACCGAGACGGGCGGCGAGAAGCTGATCGATTCGCTCACCCGGGCCGTGCCGATGCGCCGCCTGGGCGAGCCCGAGGACGTGGCCGCGGCGGTGGCGTTCCTGGCCTCCGACCGCGCCGGCTTCATCACGGGTCAGACGCTCTCGGTCAGCGGTGGACTGACAATGGCGTAAGCCGCGGCGGGGCCGCCGGCTCGCTATGTGGCGGAGGCCGGCGAGGGCGCGGGCTCCGGCCCAGCAGGCGGAGCGCCGACCTGTTCCCGACGAGCGTCCCGCTCCGCGTCCGGGAGCGGTCCCATGATCACGATCAGCGCGGCGGCCCACTTCAGCGCGACGCCGCGACGCCAGATCGCGGTGCCGAGCGGGATGAGCCCGAGGGTAGGCCGGGCCCCCTCTCGCACATCGGTGGGCGAATCTCAGCGCCTCGCCTCGGTCGGCCGACCACGCCGGACCTCGAAAATCGGGCAAGCGTCCTGGCTAAGTGTCGTGCTGCGACCCCTAGGCAGGAAGTTGTGGGGAAGCAAGCGACCGAGACGGCCCGGGGTGGCCCCCCCTCGACTCCGACCCGCCCCCATGCGGCCGAGCTCAAACGCGCTCAGCGGACCGCGCTTTGCGGCGGTGTCTCGGCCGGGGCCGGGGTTCGCCCGAGCAGGAGGTCGGAGCAGCGCTCCGCGATCATCAGCGTGACCGCCTGCGTGTTCGCCGACACGATGCGCGGCTGGACGCTCGCATCCGCGACCCGCAGCCCCTCGACCCCGTGCACGCGAAGCTCGGGGTCGACCACCCCGTCCTCGGGTGAGCCGATTCGGCAGGTGCAGCTTGGGTGGTACTCGTGCTCGCAGGTCGCGCGCAGCCAGTCGCCGAGCTGCTGGCGGCTGCGGATCGAGGCGCTCGGGTTGAGCTCTTCCCCGAGCAGGTCGCGCAGCGGGGGCTTGGAGGCGACCTCGCGGATCAGCTCGAGGGCCCGGAGCATGGCGTCGACCTCGCCATCCGTGCCGAGCGCGTTGTTCAGCACACGCGGGTGGTCCTCCGGATCGGCCGAGCGCAGCGTCACCGAGCCCCGGCTCTCCGGAGCGAGATAGGACGCCCCGACCGAGAACGCCGGCGCGCCTGTCTTGCGAAAGCCGTGCTCCCAGAAGTAGACGGGCGCCTGGGGGAGCTGGAAGTCCGGTGCCGGAAGCGAAGGATCGCTTCGCCAGTGGATGACCGCCTCGGCGATATTCGACGAGAGCTTGCCCTTGCCCGCGATCAGCCAGGGAAGCAGGTACTTGGGCTCCGCCGCGTCGTCGAGCGTG
>DASQXU010000304.1:0-2304 GCA_035639555.1 Thermoleophilaceae bacterium | reverse complement strand
GTTGGAGAGGTCGTCAGCGAGACCTTCTCGCTCTACGGCCGGAACGCCGGGCCGCTCCTCGGAAGCGCGATCGTGGTCTTCGTGATCGTCGGCCCGCTGTCGGCCCTGGTCGAGAACAGCGGCGGGGTGCTCGTCGCGCTGCTCGCCGCGATCATCCGGTTGGCCGGGTTTGCTCTCTACGCCGGGTTCGTCGTGAGGCTCGTCCAGGACGCTCGCGACGGCCGGCGCGACCTAACCCTCGGCGACCTCCTCTCCTCGGCCGCCCCGGCGATCCTCCCCCTCATCGTCTTCGGGATCCTGTTCGCCATCGGGGTCGCGATCGGCCTCGCCCTGTTGATCATCCCCGGGCTCATCCTGCTCACCTTCTGGTCGGTTGGGGCTCCGGCGATCGTCGTCGAGCGCGCTGGGCCGATCGCTGCCTTCGGGCGCAGCTGGCGCCTCGTCCGCGGCGATGCCTGGTCGGTGTTCGCGACCCTCGTCGTCGTCCTGCTGATCGTGATCGCCATTGGGATCGGCCTCGCGATCATCGCCACCCCGATCAGTAACGGCGCCACCGTGGCCGCGTCGATCATCTCCAACGTGATCACCGCACCGATCTTCTCGGTCGCGGTCAGCGTCACGTACTTCGAGCTCGGCGGCGCTCGCGCGGCGGTGGGGACGCCCGCTCCGCCGATCGAGCCGCCTCCGCCGTCCGCTCCCGCGGTCTGAGCTCCGAGGGCAGCCCCCGGTCGAGGCGCCGTTAGAGCTCGCCGGCGTCGCCTGGCACAGCGGCAACGACGGTCACACGAACACGACGGGATCGGGGAGGATCCGCCGCCCGGTGAGCCACCGTTCGGCGGCGAGCCCGGCCCTCGAGGCCGCGGCCTAAGGCATCGGCCGTTGTACCGCGGCGCCCTCGGCCGCGGGGCGCGCGGGAGGAGGCTCGCGGTCGTGGCCACAACCCGTCGCTGGTCTCTTGACTACAAGATCCCGAAGCCGGACGGGAACCCCCGGAGGCGTGCGCCGGGTGCGCGGCGCCTCTCGGAGCTGCTCGACAACGGCGCGATCAGCGAGTCGGCGACGGCGCCGGTAGCGAGCCCGAAGACGGACTTGTGCAGGACATCGATCAGGAGCTCGTCTCGTGGCCACGTCCACGGCGGGGCGCCGACGCCGGTGAGGTTCTCGAGCGTCTGGTCCCAGGTGAGCCGGAGGGGAGTGTGCATGAGCGCTGCCCACGGGCCGCGAAGGTTGCTGGCTGCCATCACGCCGCGGGCCGCCCCGAGGACGATGCCGTTGCCCCAGTGCATCGCCATGTTTCGCGACCAGCTGTCGGCGTCGGGATCCGCGAGGCCGAGCAGGTGGGCGAGCGTGTGGGCGGGGACGTAGGAGTCCGGTCGCCCCGTCAGCCGTTGCTCGAGCTTCTCGGTGAGCGTCATGGCCGCCACGCCAGCGAGCCCCGCGGCCGCGCCCAGCGCGGCCGCGCGTCCGATCGCCACCCCGGTGCTCACGGCGCCTCGGTTTCCCGTTCCGAGCGGTGGTTAACTCCGTTACTTGTTCAGCCAGCACGGCGATTCCGGGCAACGCTCTAGGCCCGCCCGCGACCCTGCTTTTCATACGTGCCCGGCGGGCTCACGCTGCCGGCGCCCCGGCGCCGGCAGCCGCGACGCCGGCTTCGGGGGGCCGTGCGTTCCCGGCCGCCACGTCCCGGGGTGGAGCAACGTCGGCTGGAGGCCCAGTAGCCGCATGTCGGTCACCGTCGCATGCAGGCGCGGCTCGATGGGCGCGCACTGGTCGCCGGGCAGCTCGAGCTCGAGCAGCCAACCGACTTCGATGTCGTCGCTCGGCAGCGGCTGGGTCAGCCGCAGGAGGCGGACGCGCAGCTCCGGGAGCTCCGCCCGAAGCTCCTCAAGCCGCCGCGCGAGCCAGCTCTCGAGCTCGGCGATGGGGACCGGCACGCAGGGGCGACAGCGGATCGTCAGCGAGGCCATGCCGCTACGCCGCCTCGCGCTCGGCGTCGACGGAGAAGCGAGGAGCCGAACGCCCGCGCTCCGGCGTGCCGGTCGGGCGAGTGGAGGCGGGCTCGCCGGCCCCATCCTCCGAGTCCTCAGTGTCGGAGAAGGCGGCACTTACCGCGGCGGAAAGCACGCCGAACGCGGCGAGCAGGGTGAGCATCGCGAAAGCGAGCGCAAACCACGTGGGGATGAGCGCGATGAGCGCGATCGCGGCGACGACGGCGGTCAGGCAGACCATCGCGACGAGCAGCAGCGCCGGGTAGCCACGCGCCTCGGCGGCGCGGTGGAATCGAAGCGGTCCGTTCAACATCGT
>DASQXU010000303.1:0-4653 GCA_035639555.1 Thermoleophilaceae bacterium | reverse complement strand
CCGCCGGCGTTCCACACGCTTCGGCCGAGCCGCTCCTCGGTGTCGCGGCTGAATTCCTCGTAGACGTCGGGGCGGACCTCCACCGCCTGCAGGCGACGCCGATCCATCTCCCGCAGGCAGGCGATCACGTAGTTCACGTGGGCCTCGGTGGTGAAGACGATCGAGTTGTAGCCGCCCGCGCTATTGGGCCCGACGAGCAGGAACAGGTTGGGGAAGCCCGCCACCGTCGTGCCCAGGTACGCCCTCGGGCTGCCCTCCCACGCCTCGCCGAGGGTTCGGCCGTCGCGGCCGCGGACGAGCGAGTACGCCGGATGGTCGAGGACCCTGAAGCCGGTGCCGAAGATGATCGTGTCGAGCTCTCGCTCGCTGCCGTCGGCCGTGACTATCGAGCGCGGGCGGACCTCGCTGATCCGATCGGTGATCAGCTCGACGTTGGGTTGGGTGATCGCGGGGTAGTAGGCGTCGGAGAGCGTGATCCGCTTGCAGCCGAGCAGGTAGCTCGGCGTCAGCTTGGCCCGCAGCTCCGGGTCCGCGACCTGGCGCTCCAGGTGTCGGCGGGCGATCGCCTCGAGCCCCCTCGACAGGCGCCGGTCGACGATCGTGCCGAGGACGGTGGCCTCCTGGAGCAGGTAGATCGCGCCGCGGAGCGCACGCTGGGTGGCCGGCAGTCGGCGGAACAGGCGGCGCTCGAAGCCGCTGACCGGCCGGTCGGGGTCGGGCAACACCCACGCCGGCGTGCGCTGGAAGAGGTGCAGCCGGCCGACCTGGGGCTGGACCCGCGGGACGAACTGGACGGCCGAGGCGCCGGTGCCGATCACGGCGACCCGCTCACCGGTCAGGTCGTGCCCGTGGTCCCAGCGAGCGGAATGGAACGCGGTTCCCTCGAACCGGTCCAGGCCGGGCAGCTCGGGGACCGACGGGTGGCTCAGGCCGCCCATCCCGGAAACGAGCACGTCCGCGGTCACCGATCCATCCGAGGTCTCGAGCCGCCAGCGGCTTCGTTGGTCGTCCCAGGCCGCGCCCAGCAGCTCGTGGCCGAAGCGGATGTACGGCGTCAGCCCGAAGTCCCGGGCGCAGCGGCGCAGGTAGTCGCGGATCTCCGACTGCAGCGGATAGAAGCGCGTCCAGTCGGGGTTCGGGGCGAACGAGAACGAGTAGAGGGCGGAGGGAATGTCGCACTGGCAGCCCGGATAGGTGTTGTCGCGCCAAGTCCCGCCCACCCCGTCCGCCTTCTCGAGCACGACGAAGTCGTGGATGCCCTCCTGCTTGAGGCGAATCGCCATGCAGAGACCGGAGAAGCCGGCGCCGACGATCGCCACCCGGGTGTGCGAGGGAAGCTTCACCGTGATCCCGCCCTCAACCCTATTCGGCCGAGCGCGGCGTGGTGACTTACCGAGCCGCTTCGGGGCGATCAGGCAGTGGCTGGTGGCGATCAGCTCCGCCACCTCGTTCAGTCGGTCCCCGCGTTGTCGAGCCGGATGCCGACCCATCCCTACCCCGGCCTGGCGTGCGACGTCCCCTCCCACCTCCACGAGTTCTCCTTCGCGCCGAACGGGCGGTGGTCGCGGCGGTACGCCCCGGGGCGCGAGATCCAGGCCTACATGGAGACGTCGCGCGGCGCCACGGTGTGCTCGAGCGGGTCCGCCTCGGGTGTTGAAGCTCCAGACGCCGCCGATCCGCTCCCCGCGCTCGAAGACGGTGAAGTCCTGGTAGCCGTGGCGGCGAAGGATCAGCGCGGCGCCGATGCCGCCGAAGCCCCCGCCGACGACGGCGACCGAGGGACTGCCGCGTCGCTCGCCGCCCGGTGCGGCGCGTGTCGGGCCTCGACGGTTGCCACGGTCGGAGGAGACGGTATCGCCCGCGCCTCCGGACGGCGGCTCACACCCTCAGCTCATGCACGGCGACGCCGCCATCGTCGACGTGACCTTCGAGGAGCGCTACTGGTACCCGGACGACGGGGGCGTCGTGTGGCTGGCGGGTTACCAGCTCGTCGACCCGGACTCGGGTCAGTACCTGGCCCGCGATGCGCCGGAGCTGTCCGAGCGCGGGCTGCGCGTGGCCGGCGTCGCCGGCGCCGGGCGCCACCACGGGGACGCCCTGCGATCGGAGCTGGCCGTGCCGGGCCGGCCGCTCGCGCTGCGGCGCGACCCGGGCAATCCCCACGACCGGAACGCCATCGCCGTTCACACCGCCGGTGGGGAGCAGGTCGGCTGGGTGCCGCGGGAGCTCGCCGCGGAGCTCGCGCCGGACCTCGACGCCGGCCGCCCGTGGGTGGCGGTCATCCTGCGCGAGCGGCGCCCCTCCCCCCGCGAGCCGCGGACCGGCCTGACGATGCTGCTCGCCTCGGCGCCGGCGATCGAGCTACGGGCGCGGGGCTAGGCGCTCGCCCGGCCGTTTTCCCCAGCCGGCGCTGGGTATCGCAGTGCAGCCGAGCGTACGACGCTGGAGGTCGCTGATGGCCGGAGAGAGCAAGACGACGACTGACCACGAGACGATCCGCCGCTGGGCGGAGGACCGCGGCGGCAAGCCGGCGAGCGTGCGGGGTACCGAAGCCGGCGCCGAGCCCGGGGTCCTGCGCATCGACTTCCCGGGCGGGGCGGGCGAGGACTCGCTCGAGCACGTCTCGTGGGATGACTGGTTCCGCAAGTTCGACGAAAACGGGCTCGCGTTCCTCTACCAGGAGGAGAAGGCGGGCGGCGAGGGCAGCACGTTCTTCAAGCTCGTAAAGCGCGAGCAGTAGGCGAATGGGCGTCCTCGAATCGGCTCGCGGCGTGCTGTGGGCGCGCCGCAGGCGGCCGGAGCAGGTCACGTACGCGGCGGCGCTCGGCCACGAGCGCTTCGGTCCGGACGAGCTCCTGCGCCAGGCGGTCGCGGCCGAGGAGGCCGGCTTCGACGCGATCTGCTGCAGCGACCACCTGGCGCCGTGGTGGCCGCCCGGCGAGCCCGCGCCGGCCCACTGCGCCAACGCGTGGGTCTGGCTCGGCGCCGCCGGTCATGCAACGAGCCAGATCTCCCTGGGGTCGTCGGTCACCGGCCTGGTCCACCGCTACAACCCGGTCGTGGTCGCCCAGCAGGTGGCCACACTGGAGGCGCTCTACCCCGGCAGGGCGTTCCTCGGGGTGGGCACCAGCGAGGCCATGAACGAGGTGCCGGCGGGCTTCGACTGGCCGTCGCCGGCCGAGCAGCTCGCGCGGGTCGAGGAGGCGCTGACGATCGTCACCCGGTTGCTCGACGGCCAGGCGGTCGACTTCGAGGGCCGCTACTTCAGGACCAAGGAGGCGCGCCTCTATCTGCAAACCGAGCGGCGGCCGCCCGTCTATATGTCCGCCTTCGGGGAGCAGGCGGCGGAGATCGCGGGGCGGCTCGCCGACGGGGTCTGGACGCTCGCCGATCCCCAGAAGGCTCCGCCGGTCATCGCCGCCTACCGCCGCGGGGCGGAGGGAGCGGGTCGCGAGCCGGGCGAGGTCATCCTCCAGGGCATGGTGTCGTGGGCGGAGAGCGACGAGGCCGCGCTCGAGGGGGCGCGCGAGTGGAAGCCGACGCTCGTCGACGAGCACTACACGGATCCGGTCTACGACCCGGCCGAGATCCAGGCGAACGGGCGCGAGGTCTCGGACACGACCTTCAAGATGATGGGGCTGATCTCGTCGGATCCCGACCAGCACGTGCGGAAGATCAAGGCCATGCAGCAGCTAGGCGCCACCGCGATCGTGCTGATGAACATCTCCGGCAACGACCCGGAGGGCACGCTCCGCACGTACGGCGAGCGCGTGCTACCGCAGCTCCGAGGTGGCTGAGCGGCGCTCTAGCGGCGGCCCGCCAGCGCCTCGACGAGCTCGTCCTTGGACATCTTCGTCCGTCCCCGGATCCCCTCCTTCCGCGCCCGGTCGTACAGCTCCTCCCGGCTGAGGCGCCCGAGGTCTCCGCCGTCGTCGCCCGCCGCCCTGACGTCCCTTCCGCTGCGCGCGTTGTCGAGCGTTCGCTCGAGGGCGGCCATCAGGTCGGGCACCGGTGACGGCTCCCTCTCGGGCTTCGGAGCCTCGACCTTCTCGTGCTTGCGCTTGCTCTCGATGACCCGCCGCAGGCGCTCGCGGTAGCAATCCGGATAGCGCTCGGGGTTCCAGTCGGTCGAGAGCTCCTCGATCACGGCCACGGCCCGCTCGAGCTGTTCCTTGGCCGGTTTCCTGCCGCCCGTCGGGATCGGCTCCGTGGGGCGAAGCTCATCGTGGAACAGCATCGTTGTGAGGGTCAGCGCGCCGTCGCGAACCCGGACCGCCGCGAGGTACTCCTTCGTGCGCATGACGAAACGTCCGAGGGCGGCCCGCTCGGTGCGGCCCATCGTCTCGACGAGCAGCCGGTAGGCGCGGAGCGTTCCTTCGCTCTCACCCGCCGGCACGAGGAAGTACGGGTGGTCGAAGTAGACCGGGTCCACGTCCGCGAGGTCGACGAACGCCTCGATGTCGATCGTGCGCGTGCTGCGAGGACGGACAGAGGCGAGCTCCTCGTCGGTGATCACCACCTGCTCGCCGTCGAGGTCGAAGCTCCGCGCCACCTCCTCCCACACCACTTCGACGTCCTCCTTGGAGCAGAAGCGTCGGTGCTCGACGCGGGCGTTGTCCCTGTCGTGGAGCTCGTGGAAGTGGTAGTCGAGGT
>DASQXU010000302.1:0-3422 GCA_035639555.1 Thermoleophilaceae bacterium | reverse complement strand
GAGCCAGCTCGAGGCCGCCGAGCTCGAGCGGCGCCTGGCCGGGGACCGGGTCGACGTGACCCTCCCTGGCGACCCCCCGCGTCCGCTCGGCCACCTCCACCTGGTGACCCAGACCCGGCGCGAGATGGAGGACATCTTCCTCGGGCTGGGGTTCTCGGTGGTGGAGGGCCCGGAGGTCGAGCTCGACTACTACAACTTCACCGCGCTCAACATCCCGGAGGGGCACCCGGCCCGCGGCGAGATGGACACCTTCTACCTCTCGGAGGAGGTCTTGCTGCGCGCCCACACCTCGCCGATGCAGATCCGCGCCATGGAGCGCCAGGGGCCGCCGATCTACATCGTCGTCCCGGGACGGGTGTACCGCCGCGACTCCGACGCCACCCACACGCCGATGTTCCACCAGCTCGAGGGGCTGGCGGTGGACGAGGAGATCACTCTCGCCGACCTCCAGGGCGTGCTCCTCGAGTTCGCCCGCGCGATGTTCGGCCCCGAGCGCCGGATCAGGCTCCGCTCGGGCTACTTCCCGTTCACCGAGCCGAGCGTCGAGGTCGACATCTCGTGCTTCCGCTGCAACGCCACCGGCCGCCTCGCGGACGGCTCGCGCTGCCCGCTCTGCAGGGGCTCGGGGTGGATCGAGATCCTCGGCTCGGGCATGGTCGACCCGAACGTCTACGGCTTCGTGCGCGAGAGCGGCTACGACCCCGAGCGGGTGCAGGGGTTCGCCTTCGGGATGGGGATCGACCGGATCGCCATGCTGAAGCACGGCGTCACCGACCTGCGGATGCTGTTCGACAACGACGTCCGCTTCCTTCGGCAGTTCGGGGCGGGGGCGTGAGATGAGGGTCCCCGTCCGGTGGCTGCGCTCCTACTGCGACCCCGGCCTCTCCGCCGAGGAGCTGGGGGAGCGGCTCTCGCTCGCCGGCCTCGAGCTCGGTCAGATCGAGGCGGTCGGCGTCGGCTCGCCCGAGGCCTTCGTCGTCGGCCGCGTGCTCGAGGTCGAGCCGCACCCCGACGCCGACCGCCTCACGGTCTGCCGCGTCGACGACGGCGGCGGCGAGCCGCGGACGATCGTCTGCGGGGCGCCCAACGTGGCCGCCGGCCAGACCGTGGCCGTCGCCCGCCCCGGGGCGACGATGCCGGACGGCACTCGGCTCGGGGAGGCCACCCTGCGGGGCGTGCGCTCGAGCGGCATGATCCTGGCCGAGGACGAGCTCGGGATCGGCGAGGACCACACCGGCATCGTTGTGCTCGGGGACGGGCCGAGCCCCGGCACGCCGCTCGCGGCCGTCCTCCCGGTCGCCGAGCAGGTGCTCGACCTCGAGGTCTCGCCCAACCGGCCCGACTGCATGGCCGTCTACGGCGTCGGCCGCGAGGTGCACGCGCTGACCGGCGCCCCGCTCGCCGAGGACCCGGCCGCGACCGACGCCGAGCCGCACGGCGACGACCGCGTCGAGGACCACGCCGCCGTCGAGATCGACCGCGACGTCTGCCTGCGCTTCACCGCCCGCGTGTTCGACGACGTGACGATCGGGCCGTCGCCGCCCTGGCTCAAGCAGCGCCTCACCGCGGCCGGGCAGCGCCCGATCTCGAACGTCGTCGACATCACCAACTACGTGATGCTCGCGGTCGGCCAGCCCCTGCACGCCTTCGACCTCGACCGCGTGCGGGGGGCACGGATCGTCGTGCGCCGGGCGGCCGATGGCGAGCGCATGACCACGCTCGACGGGGTCGAGCGGACCTTCGACCGGGAGATGGCGCTCGTGTGCGACGCCGAGGGCCCGTCGGGGATCGCCGGGGTGATGGGCGGGCAGGTGTCCGAGGTCTCGGGCGAGACGACGCGGGTCCTGATGGAGGCCGCGACCTGGGTGGGCCCGAACATCCTGCGGACCTCGTCGCGGCTCGGGCTGCGCACCGAGGCCAGCGCCCGCTTCGAGCGGCAGCTCCACCCCGAGCTGGCGATGGCGGCCCAGCGGCTGGCCGCGAAGCTGATGGTCGAGCTCTGCGGCGCCCGGCTCGTGCGGGGCACCCTCGACGCCTACCCCCGCCCGCCCGAGCCGAGGCGGGTGCGGCTGCGGCTCGCCCGGGTGACCCGGCTTCTGGGCGAGGAGATCCCACCGGACGAGGTGCGGGTCATCCTCGAGCGGCTCGGGTTCGGCGTCGAGCCGGGCGACGGCGAGCTCTCGGCGCTCGTGCCCCCCTGGCGCGACGGCGACGTCCAGCGGGAGGCCGACGTGATCGAGGAGGTGGCCCGGATCCACGGCCTCGACAAGCTCCCCACGACCCTCCCCTCGAGACGCCGGGCCGTGGGCCGGCTGACCCGGGGCCAGCGCTGGCGCCGGCGGCTCGAGGACGCGCTCCGCGACCGGGGGGTGAGCGAGGTCGTCTCCTACAGCTTCACCGCGCCGGACACCCTCGGGCGGCTGCGGCTGGGCGAGCTGCCGCTGCTCCGCCTGGCGAACCCGCTCAGCGAGGAGCAGAGCGTGATGCGTCCGCTGCTGCTGCCCGGTTTGCTCGACGCCGCCTCCCACAACATCGCCCACGGGCGCGCCGACCTCGCGCTCTTCGAGTCCGCCCACGTCTACGAGCCGCCCGGGGTGGGGAGCGAGGGCGACGGCGCCGGCGCACCGGAGCACGCGCCGGCGCTCGAGCGCCACCACCTCGCCGCGCTGCTCACCGAGGCCCTGCCCGGCACCTGGCGCTCGCCGCCGCGCCGGGGGGACTACTACGCGGCGCGGGCGCTGGTCGAGGCGCTGCTAGGGGCGGCCGGGGTGGAGTGGCGCGCGGAGCCCGGACAGCGACCGTTCCTGCATCCGGGGCGCGCCGCGAGCGTCCGCGCCGGCGGGCGCGAGCTCGGCTGGATCGGCGAGCTCCATCCGCTGGTGGCTCGGGAGTGGGAGCTCGGCGGCGCCGGGGTCGCGGCCTTCGAGCTCGACCTCGACGCGGTCGCCGAGCTGGCGCCCGACGCCGCCCCGTTCGGCGCCTTCTCGAGTTTTCCGGCCGTCCGCCAGGACATCGCGGTCGTCGTCCCGGACGACGTGCCCGCCGCCGCGGTGGGCGACGCCGTCCGGCGCGGGGGCGGCGAGCTGCTCGAGGGCGCTGAGCTGTTCGACCTGTACCGGGGCGAGCAGGTCGGCGCCGGCAACAAGTCGCTGGCGCTGCGGCTCGAGTTCCGCGCCCCGGACCGCACGCTCACGGACGACGAGGTCGCCGAGCGGCGGGCGGCCATCGAGCGGGAGCTGGGGGAGATCGGAGGCCGGATCCGTGCATAGGGTCGCCGTGGTCGGGGCCACCGGGTACGCGGGCGCGCTCTGCGCGGCGCTGACCGATCGCCACCCCTCGCTCGCGCTCGTGGCGGTGACCGCCCGGAGCGAGGCCGGACGCCGCCACGATGAGCTCTATCCCCGCTACGGCGTCGCGCTCGC
>DASQXU010000301.1:0-5001 GCA_035639555.1 Thermoleophilaceae bacterium | reverse complement strand
GTGGCGCCAACCGGACGTCGCATCAGCTACGCCGGCGCCGCCTTCTTCCGGTTCGACGACCGGGCGCGCGTCGTGCGGGGCTGGGTGCTCGGCGATCTCGCAGACCTCTTCGTGCAGCTCGGTATCCGCGACATCTCAGCTTTCCAAGACCGCTAGCGCGGGCGACATTATGCCCTCGATCGGCCCTCGACCATCACCGCTGCTGGCGGTTGCGCTCAACGGCTCGCGGGCCCACCCGCGCGCGCCGAGGACGGCCCGCGAGCTCGCCGAGGCGGCTCGCGCGTCGGTCGACGCGGGCGCCCGGGTGGTCCACCTCCACCCCTACGACGGGCAGGGGCGCGAGACGCTGGCGGCCGAGCCCTGCGCCGAGGCGCTCCGAGCGGTCCGTGCGGCGGTGCCTGGTGTGCCGGTGTCGCTCAGCACCTCGGCCGAGATCGAGCCCGACCCCCGACGGCGGCTCGAACTGGTGGGGGGCTGGACGGTTCTGCCCGAGCTGGTAACGGCCAATCAGGGGGAGCCAGGGATCGCCGAGCTGTGCGAGCACCTCATAGGGCGCGGGGTCGGTATCGAGGCCGGGCTCCTGAGCGTCGCGGAAGCGGGGGACTTCGAGCGCTCACACCGAAATCGCTCAAACGGCGGCGCCACCACCATGGGCGCGGCCGGTTCACTTTCCGCCGTTTATCCGGGGGAGGTGGCTACCCGCGCCCGTGCGCAGCGCACCCGCCCGCTCGGTCGGCGCGGGCGTCCGGCCTCCCGGGCGGGCGGCGCCGAGTTCACGGTCACCGGATAGGCGGCCACGGACGTCCCCTCGAGGGCCTCGATGCTGTTCGCGGTATCGGCCAGGAGGCTCCACGGCAGCACGGCGGCGGCCGGGCCGCTCATCGTCACCCGCAGGTCGGCGACCGACGGCTTCGGGAGCGAGGGCGCCGACGTGTCGCTCTCGACGAAGTTGAACGCGCTCGTCAGGTCGCCAGTGGCCGACCGTCGCCACGCGGTCAGGTTCGGCACCTCGACGCCGAACCGCGTCTCGATGAAGCGAAGCAGCGAGGTGTGATCGAACGTGTCCGAGCAGACGAATCCGCCCCGGCTGAACGGGGAGATCACCAGCATGGGGACCCGGAAGCCGAGGCCGATCGGTCCGGCGACGCCGGTGGCCTCGGAGGGAAGCGGGCGCACCGTCAGGTACTCGCCCACCGTTCGGGGCGGGGCGGCCGGCGGCGCGGCATGGTCGAAGAACCCGCCGTTCTCGTCGTGGGTGATGAAGAGGGCGGTCCTCGCCCACACCGCGGGGTTCGAAGGGAGCGCGTTCAGGATCCGAGCGGCGACCACCTCGCCGTACTCGATCGGCGCCGGGGGATGCTCGCTGGAGAAGAGCGGGGGGAGGATCCAGGAGACCTGCGGGAGCCGGCCAGCGGCGACGTCCGCCTCGAAGGTGCCGGGGAAGGTCGGGGCCAGCCCGTTCGCCGCCAGCACCGGATCCGCGTGATAGCTCTTGAAGTAAGGGAGGACGTTGGCGCCGTAGTTACCGGCCGGATCTCCGTACAGCTTCCAGCTGATGCCGTGGGCCTGCAGCCGCTCGGGCATCGTCGTCCACGTGAGCGTGCCGTAGCGGCTCCACACGCGATGCGCTGGTCGAGAGGATCGGGCCACCGAGCTCGCCACCCGGATCGAGTGTGCCCGACATCGCGTATAGGCGGTTTGGATCGGTCGGGCCGATCTCCGAGCAGTGGTAGTGGTCGCAGATGGTGAAGGCGTCGGCCAACCCGTAGTAGAAGTCGAGGTCGGTGCGGGCGTAGTAGCCCAGGGTCAGCGGGCCGTTTAGCGGTCCGTCCACCTCGATGTGCTCGCGGACGAAGCGATCGAGCCTGCCGCTGTTCCAACACGCGTGCTGGTGACCCCAGCCGTGGTCGATGTCATTGATGCACTCGCCGTTGTCGAACGAGTCGAGGTGGAACGGGTGCAGATGGTCCCCCTCGAATCCGCCCGGATAACCGGGCTGGGCGAAGATGCTCAGCCCGCTGCCGTCGTGTAGGGGCAGCACGCCGGGGTCCCCGAAGCCGGCGACGCCTGGGTACGTGCCGAAGTAGTGGTCGAAGGAACGGTTCTCCTGGATCAGGATCACCACGTGGTCGATGTCCTGGAGGGTTCCGCAGCGAGGCGGCCCCGCGAGCGCCCGGGCAATCAGGGAGCGCGTAAGGAGCGCCGATGCGCCCAGCGCCGCCCCACCGGCGGCCCCGGCCGGGAGGAGCTCCCGGCGGGTGAGCCCATGCAGCCGCCTACCCCCTGAGCTGTGAGATCGAGCACTCCTCCGCATGCTTGTCCGACCGCCACCGCACGAACTTCGCCCCGTGGCGAATGCGCTGGCCGGTGATGTGGTCGAACTCCACTTCGCAGACGAGCTCCGGGCGCAGCCCCTCCCAGACGAGCTCGTCGTCCGACTTCCAGCGGCTCGGCTCGCCGGACCCCTGCTCGTAGGTCCGGTAGGGCGCGAGCAGCTCGAGCAGCTCGCGCTTCTGGCGCGCCCGGAAGCTCGAGGTATGCCCGACGGGGTGAAGATTACCCGACTCGTCGTACATGCCCAGGATGAGCGATCCGACCGTGCCCTCCTCCTTGCCGAAGCGGAAGGCCATCACCACCGCGTCCGCGGTCCGGACGCGCTTGACCTTGACCATGCCGGTGCGCTCGCCCGGCTCGTAAGGAGCGGCGCTCTCCTTGGCGATCACCCCCTCGGAGTTGCCGGTCAGCCACTTCTCGGCATCGCGCCGGTCCGCCGCGACCGGGGTGAGGAGCACGGGCTCGGCCACCGCCTCGAGCAGCCGCTCGCGCCGCTCCTCGTACGGCAGCTCGAGGAGCGGGCGCTCGGCGTCGGCGAGCAGGTCGAATGCCACGAACTCCGCGGGCGTTTCGCGGGCCAGGCGCTCGACGCGCGAGGCCGCGGGATGGATGCGCTGCGAGAGGAGGTCGAACTCCTGGACGCCGTCAACGACAACGATGAGCTCCCCATCGATCACCACCCGCTCGCTCGGCAGGGCCCGCAGCTGCTCGACGACCTCCGGGAAGTAGCGGTTCATCCGCCGTCCACCGCGGCTCTGGAGGTAGAGGTCGTCCCCGTCGCGGAAGACGATGGTGCGAAAGCCGTCCCACTTCGGCTCGTAGCGCCAGCCCTCTCCCTCGGGCAGCTCCTTCGCCGAGCGCGCGAGCTGGGGCGGGACCGGCGGTGTGAGGGGGAGGTCGAGGGCCAGGGTGGGCATCCTAGTGCCGGGCGTCCCCGGCGGGTCGCGCGTCACGACGGCGTGCTGCCTCACCGTGCGTGCGACGCCATGCGCCACCCGGGCCGACTTACGCACGTGCGGCCCCGACGGCCGAGCGCGGCGTCCCCGGGCGGTCGGCGCTGGTTACGATTGATCGCACCCCGAGGAGCTCGAGTGTCCGAGGAACAGGCGACCGTCGCGGAGGAGGAGTACCTCCAGATCATGTATTGGCTGCGGGAGGCCGGGCTCCCCATGACCGGCGCCAACATCGCCCGGGCGATGCAGGTGTCGGCGCCCACGGTGCACGAGATGGTTGGGCGACTCGAGGCCGACGGCTACGTCACCCGAAAGCCCGACAAGTCGCTCGAGTTCACTGAGACCGGCATGGAGCAGGCGTCCACGATCGTGCGGCGACACCGACTCATCGAGCGCTTCCTCACCGACGTGTTCGACATCCCCTGGGACCAGGTCCATGAGGAGGCGGAGCGGCTAGAGCACTGGATGTCGCCGGTGGTCGAGGAGCGCATGCTGAAGGCGATCGGCGACGCCAAGACCTGCCCCCACGGGCATCCCATCTTCGAGGGCGAACGCGAGCCCGGGGTCCCGCTGGCCGACGTCGAGGAGGGTGCCGGCGTACGCGTCCTGCGCTTCGAGAACGAGGCCGAGGACCTCCTCCAGTACCTGCGCGACTGTGGCCTGCGCCCAGGGCTCGAGGGCCGGGTAGCCCGTCAGGGCGACGAGGAGGTCGCGGTCGAGGCCGACGGCCGCCGGCTCTCGCTTACCCGGAGCGTGGCCGAGACGGTCTCCGTGGTGGCTGACCCCTCTCCGCCGGCCCGCACCGCGCTTCCCGAGCAGCTCGTGATGGCGCGTGAGCAATGGGGCCGCTAGGCCCCGCGCCTAGCCCGTAGATCGAAGTACAGCAGCGTGGACAGCAGGGCGACGAACGGGGCGGTCACGACCTCGGTCACGATCGACCCGACCATGATCCAGACCTGGCGGTCGTAGTGGGAGGCCAGACTGGCGAACGGGCCCCCGAGCACGAAGGTTGGGATCGCCGCCGCGAGGTTCGCCAGCAGCACGATGCCGAGGGTCCGCCACCAATAGCCCTGAACCAGCTCGCCGCTGCGGCGTAGCGCACCGGGACCCCGGGCGCGCTCGAGCACCACCGCCTGGGGCACGAAGAACCAGCGGACGGCGAGGTAGATGCCGGGCAAGACGAGCGCCAGCAGCCCGGCGGCGATCCCAACCGCAGCGAGCACGACCGCGAAGAAGATCGGGGCGAAGGCGTCCATCCCGGCGGCCAGGGTGCGGGCCGCAGATGGCCGGTCACCCCGATCGAGGGCGATCAGCGCGTACACGCAGGCGGCGGTGATCAGCGGGGCGATCACGAGGAAGCTGACGAGCGACGGGATCACGAGCTCCGCGGTCGGGGGCGAGCTGTCGTAGCTGGCGGTGAGCTCCTTGAGGCCGAGCCCGGAGACCACGAACTGCACCGGGACGACGATCGCCGCCGAGATCCCGAGAAAGGTCGCGAGGCGGCTCAGGTAGATGCCGAAGGCGTCCGAGAACAGCGCGCCGACGTTTCGGGTCCGGCGCAGGTCCGGCGCCGGTGGACGCCTCACGCCGTGCGACTTTGGGCGCCGGCCAGCTCGGCGTAGGCGTCGGCGAGTTGGGCGACCGCCTCGTCGATGAGCTCGGGCGTCACCCCTGAGTACGCGATCCGCAGCGAGCTCTCCCCGCCCTCGAGCAG
>DASQXU010000300.1:0-2038 GCA_035639555.1 Thermoleophilaceae bacterium | reverse complement strand
GAAGGCCGCGAGCACCAGGGCGCCGAGCAGCAGCGCGGCGAGCAGGCCGAGCATCAGCACGAGCGACTGGCCGGCCTCCTCGTGGGTGATCGAGCGGGTGGTTGCCCCCCGGGCCATCGCCCGCCACCGTGGCCGAGCCGGGGTTAGCGCTCAATACGCCGGTGTGACAAGTGGGTGACGGGAGGGTGACGATCGAGGCGGTCGGGCTCGACGTGCTGCTGGGCACGCGGGCAGCGCCCCGGCGCCCGGCCCGGCCCGGGCGGAATAGCCGTGCTCAGCCGCCGGCGAGGCCGATAGCGCCAACTGCGACCAGCGCCACCCCCACCGCGAGCGCAACGATCGCTAGCAGGATCGCCCCATGGCGGCGGAGGTGGTCCTGCGCAAGCTCGAGGAGAGGCCCGCTCCGCTCTCGCGCGAACGCGGACAGCACCATCAGGGCGAGCAGTGGTGAGACGAAGACAGCGTTGAAGACGAGCAGCAAGCCGACTTGAGCGGGGACCGCGGCGTCCGACCCAACGATCGCCGCAATCGCGCCGAAGTACGGAAACGCCGTGGGCAGCTCCACCGCCATGATGGCGCCTCCCAGCGCGGCCGCCGATCGGCCCTTGCCCGCGGCGGGCGGCCTGGTCAGCCTCTCGGAGATCCTCCGGCGTGTGGCCCAAGTCGCGCCGGCGAAGACGAGCACGATCGCGCCTGCCGCGAGCTCGATCCAGTGCTTGGTCGTCGGCTTCGGGCGAGGCACCAGTGAGAGGAGGAGCTGGCCTGGACCCAGCGCGAGCACGAGCCCTCCGGCGAAGGAGACGACGAAGACGCCGAGGGCGAACGCACCCACCGTCCGCGGCCCGCGGCGCGTCGTCGCGAGATAGAGAGCGGGTCCGATCGTGGAAGGGTTGAGGGAGTCGAAGACGGCGATCGAGGCGACGACAAGCAGGAGCCCGAGCATGGTTCAACTGTCGACCATGAAATCGTTGAGCGGGAACCGTGGGCGGTTGCCGCACGGCGGAAGAGTTGCCGGAACTCGAGGCGCCGGCGAGTCCATCCCTGGCTGCGCGTCCGATTAGGTCCCGCCACCGTCGCGGACATATCGACCCTGTGGGGGCAGCTCTGAGAGGCGGTTTACCCCAGGCTGCGCTAGCAGCGAGCCGATAGGTGGCGCGGCCGTAGTGGCGCGCTGAGTAGGCCGCCATCTCATGCTTGCGGCTTGCCCCGAAGGGAATCGGCTCCTGCCTAGCTCGATCCGGCCGCGCTATCGACCCCGTTCTTCGCGACGAGGGCGATCTCGCCGGCGTCGGCCGGGTCCAACTCGGTGACGTCAGCTGACCAGAGCGTCATCGTGGAGCCAGTGAAGCGTTGCCTGGCGAGCTTCCACTCGCCGTCAGGAGGCCCCTGCTCCTTCGCGAACTGGAATACCCGAGGCAGGACACCGGCATCCCATCCCGCTTTGATCGCCCAACACGCTTCTCCAACTGCTTGGGCGCCAAGACGTCGATGTAGAGTTGCGCCTCCGGTGCAACAGTGTGCGGTGCGCTGCGCGCCGCGTCGCACCAGAAGAGCCCTCGATCGCTCCGCGGCCAAGCGACATCGAGAAGCGCGTTCGTCTCGCCGTGCTGATCCTTCACGTCCGTGCCAGGCCGACCGCGGGCTGCGACATCGGCGTCAAAGCTCTCGGCCTTGGCTTCGACGCCGCGAATACCGTTCGATCAACGGAGGGACCCGGCCCGCTCGGTTGAGGGCATCGCGGAGCGTTCGACCGGTTAGCCGCGCCTCATGGCTGAACCGGGGGTTGTCCCTCGATCAGAAATCCGGTCAGCCCGGGGAGGTAGAGGACGGCTTGGTGCTCTTCTCTTTCGTATTCGCCGATCTGCTTCTCCTTCACAGGATCGCTGACCTTGGTTTCGACGGCGACAGCGATCGAGTTCCATCGGGGGCGAAGGTCGAAAAGGCCAAATCGGCACGACTGCCGCCTACAGGCACCTCCCTGCGGAGGTTGTCGATGCCAATGGCACCGACGCGCAATAGGGGTTCCACCGCGGACAGA
>DASQXU010000299.1:0-6722 GCA_035639555.1 Thermoleophilaceae bacterium | reverse complement strand
CGTGGAGGAGGAGGTCGCCGGCGAGCTCTGTCTGGTAGGTCGAGTCGTTGGTGTAGAACCACGGCGCGGTGGATTGCCGCAGCCCGAGCTGGAGCAGCGTGGGCGGGCCGGCGAGCAGAGCCCCCACGACCAGCACCGCGGCAACCGCGCTCCACACCGGGGCGGAGCGCCGCCTCAGGGCGACCGCCCCGAAGCCGGCCACGCCGAGGGCGGCCAGGAAGGCGGCGGCGCGGAGCACGCCGAGGTCCCACTTCTCCCCGGCCGCTCGCACGAGCGGCGCGAAGAGCCCGTGCGGGTGGACCGGGCCGGGGCGGAAGGGCCACGGGTCGGAGCCGAGCTCGGGGAGTCCGATGGCGGCCAGGGCGAAGAGGACTCCGAGCACCGCGAACAGCGCCCCGCGGCCGAGCCGGGCGGGTCGCGCCCGCACGCCTTCGCGGTCGGGCGCAGGGGCCAGCGCGGTCGATCCTCCGCCGGCCGTCACGGCGCCACCGGCGCGGGCGCCGCGGGGCGCTCGGCCGCCACAGGCGCCGGGCGGCTCAGCGCCAAGAGCTCACCGGCCCCCACCGCCAGGACGAACCACATGATCGGGTCCTGGAGCACGCCGGGATAGAAGAGCGAGTGGACGAACAGGGCGAGGAACGCCGCCCCCAGCCCGAGTCCGAGCGCGGCCTCGCGACGACGTACCGCGTCGAGGAGCCGGGCCGCTCCCACGAGCAGCCACACGTACAGGGCGAAGCCGACGATGCCCAGCTCGGCCGCGACGGTGAGCGGCGTGGTGTGGGACACGAAGTCGGCGCTCGGGCGGGCGCTGTGCGCGGCCGCCCGGCTGGCCCGCGGCTGGCCTCCGGTCCCTACACCCACGAGCGGGTGCTTCGCGAAGACCCTCGTGGTGTCCTTCACCCGGGCCACCCGATCGCTCGACGCTCGGTTCAGCGACTCGCCCTGACCGACCTTGACCGCGACGAACGCGGCGCCGGCGATCACGGCGATGACCCCCGCGGCGGCGACCACGTGCCGCACCGCGGCATCCCCGGTGACCGCCGCGATCGCGAGCGTGACCACGAGCAGCGCGACCATGCTCGACTGGGAGTAGGAGAACAGGAGCCCAGCCCACAGCAGCGCCAGGGCGACGAGCGCCGGCACCGGCCGCACCCGTCGCAGCGCGAGGAGGACCAGCACGATTGCGAGGCCGAGCACGAGGTGCCGGCCGTACAGGCTCGGGTCTCCGAACAGCGAGGTGACCCGAAAGTAGCCGGAGTTGGCGTTCGATACCTCGAGATTGGGGGCGAAGAACAGGAGCTTGCCGGTGACCTCCTCCCACAGTCCCACGAGCGCGAACAGGGCGGCGAGCCCGACGGCTATCTGCCCGAGGACGCGGGCCGACCACGGCGGGAACGGCGCCCGGGCGACGACGGCCAGCAGCACCGTGAAGGGCAGCGTGAAGAAGACGAGGAGGCTGGTTCCCGAGCGGACGTTCGTCCCCCAGGCGATCGAGAGCAGCGAGAACCCGAGAAAGGCGGCGGCGGGGAGGGCGATGACGCGAGGGATCGCCGCCGGCTTCGCACCGCGCATGGCCCGCCAGGCGAGCGCGAGGGCGGCGGCGGCCAACACGAAGTAGAGGGGGAAGAGCCGCCCGAGCTGCCCGCCGTGGGCAACCGCGACGAGCAGCGTGCTGGAGCTGTCGTAGCGGAGCGGTGGCCGGAGCGGCGCGGCGACCAGGACCGCCGGCGGCACGAGCGCCGGCCAGCGAACCAGAAGGGCCGCGGCCGCGCAGAGCACGGCCAGGCCGAGCACGCCGGCCGCGCCGGCGGCGCCCACGCCGACGCTCGAGAGCGAGAGGTGGCGAACGAGCGACAGGCCCATCCCCGCCTCGGCCAGCAGGAGCAGAGCGAGCCCCGCGAGCAACGTCGCGCGGCGACGGGCGAGCAACGCCAGCACCGCACCGGCGGCGCCGACCGCCGCGGCGAGCTGAGCGGTCTCGGCGTGCGCCATGCGGCGAAGCCTAGATAGGGCGCCCGGGGCTGGCCGGCGCACCTCTACGCGCTGGTCGAGTCAGCCGCGGACGAACAGGTGGTAATGGGTGGGGTAGACGCCGAAGCGCTGACAGCTGGTCTCGCCGAACTTCGGTTCTCGGGCGGCGAGCGTATACCCGCGCTCGCCTAGAAGCGGCGCGAAGTCAAGCCGCTGCCCGTCCTCCTCGAGCGACAGGAGACGCTCGCCGTCGTTCGGCACGATCATGAGCCGCGGGACCTGTCGATCGGCGAGGAAATCAAGCCACCAGGCGATGGCACTCAGCGGGCATTCCGACCAGCTGTGGACATTCGTGGCGAGGTCGACCTGGCCCGGCGAGATCGATCCGAGTTCATCGAGCGGCAGGGCAGTGGCGTGCTCCCGAACCTCGCGAAAGCCGAGGTAGTACTCGGCGATGAAGGTGGCCTCGGGCACCGCGTCGGTGCAGAGCACCCGCGCGTTCGGAAACGTCTCGGCGGCCCTGTGGGCCAGACGTCCGTAGCCGCCACCGACATCCAGGATCTGGAAGCTCGGCCGACCGGACACGTGTAGGTGCCTCTCGAGGAAGTTCAGCTCCAGGGCCGAGTCGAGAAGGTCGCGACTGACGCTGAGCTGCGCGTCGACCGGGACGAGACGATTCCCGAACGATCCGTCCTCGACGCTGCGCTCCAGAACACCAAGGGCATCCACGGTCCGCACGTAGTAGGCGCTGAGGACATAGTTGATCGCCCGTGTAGCTCGGCGAACCTTGCGGGTGCCGTCAGACACGTACGCGTCCCGGCGGGACCAGACGAACGCGCTGTCGTCGCGAAAGCGGCGGAGGTAGACCTGCCGCTCGACGAACTCCCTGCTCCAGCGTGACCGAGAGCTGGCTGGATGCCCCGCGTACCGCTGCGCGAGCTCGACCAGCCGGGGGTTGTCGGGGACGAGATACCGGTCGGCTTCGGCGCTGACTCGACTCGACCCTGAAGCCTCCTCCGGGAGCTCCGTAGCAGCGCGGATCGCTCCGAGCTCAGAGCGCGATACGAGCTCCACGCGCGCCGGCGCGAGGAGTCGGTTGACGAACGACAGCACGCGCCCGAGCAGCGTCACGACCCATCCGCTCTCGGTCACATGTCGTGCTTTCGTCAACCGGCGGACGGGCGCGAGGTTACCTGAGTGCGGTCGCCGGGCACACGGCGCGCGTTGTACGTCTCCACGGCCTCGCGCATCCCCTCGCCGCGGGTGGGCAGAAGCGCCTGGCGGGCGTGGAGGCCGTACCGGCGGGGCTCGTGCCCGGAGAGGACCACCGCGGCGAGTGCCCGAGCAAGATAGGGCCACGCGCTCAACGGTCTGACGATCATCGCCGTGGCGCGTCCGTGGTGCTTTCGTACGTACAGGTCGCGGCCGCGGTGGAACTCCACGATCATGGGGCGCGAGGACGAAAGAGGCCCGCCGAGCTGACCGTAGTGAACGGCGCGCGCGCCGGGCACATACAGGATTCGCCAGCCGGCGTCGCCGAGGCGCTTGCAGAAATCGAGCTCCTCGGAATAGAAGAACTCCGGGTCGAAGTAGCCGATTTGCTCGGCGGCAGCGCGTCGGACCAGCAGCGCGCTCGACTGCGCCCACTCGACCGTGCGCACGCGATCGCCCCGACTCTGAACGGTGATCAACCGATGCAGGAAGACCGCTCCGGCCAGCGCGGTCACCAGGCTCGGCAGTCGCCAAGCGCACGGTCGAACGCGGCCCTGTGGGTCGAGAAGCTGCGCGACGGCGGCAGCGGCGGTCTCGTCCGCCTCCAGCGCCTCGAGCAGCGCCCGAGCGGCGCCGGGCTGGAGCTCGGTGTCCTCGTTGAGCAGTAGGCAGTGTTCCCCGCGGGCCTCGCGCAGCAGCAGCGAGTCGTTCTCCGCCTTCCCGCGGCGGCGGTCGAGCGCGATCAGGCGTACGTCGGGCCGTCCAAGCGCCTCCACCGCCTCCACCGAGCCGTCGTCCGAGGCGTTGTCGAGCACCAGCACCTCGTGCGGGACTTCGGGAGGGTGGGTGGCGGCGATCGCCTCGAGGCAGGCGAGCAGGTGCTCCCGCCCGTTGGTGTTGACCACGCAGTAGGACAGGAGCGGCTCGCTCATCCGCGCCCGGCCGCGCGCTCGAGCAGCGACAGAGCGCGCGCGGCCAAGAGGTCACGGCTGAAGTCGGACTCGGCCAGGCGCCTGGCGTTCTCGCCGTAGCGCCGGACCGCGTCCGGGTGGTCGCGCAGGAAGGCGACCTTCCGCGCGAGGTCCGCGGCGTCGCCGGGCGCCGCATAGACCCCGGCCTCGTGCCCCTCCACCAGCTCCTTCAGCCAGCCCGGGGTGTTCACGATCGCCGGGCGGCCGGCGGCGAAGGTGTCGAACAGCTTGTTGGGCGAGCACGTGTAGAGGACGGGGACGTCCTTGTAGATCGTCATGCAGGCGTCGGAGGCCGCGGCCAGTCGGGCCACCGAGGTCTTGTCGGGGATCGGATCGGAGAACACGACGTTGTCGAGTCCCCGCCGGCGAGCGAGCCCCTCGAGCTGGGCCCGGCGCTTGCCGTCGCCATGGAGCACGAACACCACGCCGTCCCCCTCCCCGCCGTCGCGGAGCAGGGCCGCTGCCTCGATCACCTGCGAGAGGTCGTTGGCCTCGCCCATCGTGCCGAAGTACGTGCACACGAAGCGATCGTCGAGGCCGAGCCGCTCGCGGAACTCGGACCCGTCGAGGTCGGGGCGGAACAGCTCGAGGTCGGAGGCGTTCGGCACCACCGTCACCCGCCGGGGGTCGACGCCCGCCGCCACCACGCCGTGGCGCATGCCGGGCGAGAGCGCGATCACCTCGGTGGCCGCTCGGTAGGCGATCCGCTCGAGCAGCCGGGCGAGCGCCTTGAGGGCGGGGTTCCGGAGCGCCCCGATCTGGATCGGCGCCTCGGGCCAGAGGTCGCGGACCTCGAAGACGAGCGGCGCCCGGTGGCGGCGGCTCGCGGCGATCGCCGGCAGCGCGGTCGTCAGCGGAGGCGAGGTCGCGTAGACGACGTCCGGCCTCGGCACGCGCAGGACGGTCCAGAGCGCGGCGAGCGCGAAGGCGGTGAACTCCGCCACCCGCCGCGGATAGCCGAGCTTGGTGCCGCGGACGTAGTCCGAGTAGCCGGCGCGGACCTCGAGGACCTGAATGCCCTCGACGTCTCGGCGGCGGACGAGCCGCCCGCCCTCGGCCGGGGACGCGGCGGTTACCATGGTCACTTCGTGGCCGCGCGCGACGAAGCGGCGGGCGAACTCGTACGACCGCGTCCCGCCCACACCGGCGCGCGTCATGAAGTACTGATGCAGGTAGAGGATCCGCACCTGAGTGGGCGCAACAGTAGCGCCGGGGGGCCGGCCCGCTGAGCCGCGCGCTGGACCTCGTTCTGGGGAGCGTCCTACTCATCTTGAGCTCCCCGCTCCTGGCGTTGGCCGCGCTCGCGATCAAGCTCGAGAGCCGCGGTCCGGCGTTCTACCGCCAGCGGCGGGTGGGCAAGGACGGCGTGCCCTTCGACCTGTGGAAGCTCCGCACGATGGTGCCCGGCGCGGAGGCGATGGGCGCCGGCATCTACGTGCTCGAGGGCGACCCCCGCATCACCCGGGTGGGGCGTGCGCTGCGGCGGCTCTCACTCGACGAGCTCCCCAACCTGATCAACGTGGTCAACGGCGACATGGCCCTCGTCGGGCCGCGTCCGACGATCCAGGAGCAGGTCGACCGCTACACGGACCGGCAGCGGCGGCGGCTCGCGGTCAAGCCCGGAGTAACCGGCTGGGCGCAGGTGAACGGGCGCACGGCGCTCCCCTGGCCCGAGCGCATCGAGCTCGACATCTGGTACGTGGAGAACCGCTCGCTCGCGCTCGACCTGCGCATCCTCGCTCGAACCGTCTGGCTGCTCGTGAGCGGCCATGGCCTCTACAGCCGGGACCCCTACCAGGGGTTCGGCGGCGACCGGTAGGCCGCGGCTCCCTATCCGACCGCGAGCAGGTAGCGGGGCGAGCGCGAGCGGACCGTGGCCGCGTCCTGAGCGGCCGAGAGGTAGTAGCGGTACAGCGCGCGCCGGCCCGGCGTGAACCCGGTCGCAAAGCGTCCGCGGCGAGCCCGGACGACCTTTCGCAGGACGGTCTGGAACCGCGTGCCGGAGCGCCGCTGGACGACGAGCACGAGCCGGCGCTTGGCCGGCGCGACGGCGCCGCTGAGGGTCACCGGGCGGGCGTGGGTCGCGGCCGCCGGCGGGTCGGTGACCCCGATGCGGGCCCGCACGAGCAGCCTGCGCGTGCCCGACGTGGCGCCGGCGAGGCTCGAGTTGCCGTCGAAGCGAGCACGGACGACCCGGTGGCGGCTCACCTTCACCGAGATCGAGTAGCCGCCGTCGGCGGCGGTCGTCCCGACCCCGATGCGGCGCCACCTGCGCCCGCGGTGACTCTGCGCCTGGACCCGGGCGAACGCAACCGGCGCGCGGCTTGCCGAGCGGAGGGAACCGAAGATGCGCACCGTCCGTCCGTAGGTTGCGACCTTCGGCGAGAGGTGGACGCTGAGCGTGGCAGTGGGGCCGCCCGGGCCGAGGTTCCCGACCGTCCGCCGCAGCTGTGGGAGCTGCGCGTAGAGGGCGTCCCCGGGGCACTCGGTGGCGTCGACGTCGCGGTGCCCGGAGATGCGGTTGACCCGCACGTGGGCGCCGGCCGGGTGGTTGTTGTCGCTGCCGCC
>DASQXU010000298.1:0-4583 GCA_035639555.1 Thermoleophilaceae bacterium | reverse complement strand
GTCGTCGATCGCGCGCGGCGCCACGATCGACGACTTCCGCCACGCCGACGGCGCCAGCGGCTCCTTCCAGGACCGCTTCCTGGTCCACCGGCGCGAGGGCGAGCCCTGCCCGCGCTGCGGGACGCCGATCCGCAAGCTTCGTGCGGCCGGCCGGGGGACCTACGTGTGCGAGCGCTGCCAGCGCCGGCCCAGTGACCTGAGTCGTCATTCCGCGCGCACCCTCTCGGCGTCTGGGCGCGCCTGACGCCACCCGCGGGAATCGCCGATGCGCTGCATCGACTCATCCCGCGTGCGTCGTCAGACTACGCGCAGCCACTCTAGAAGCTGAAGCCGGACTTCCGACTCAGGTCACCGGCGCGCGGTCAGGAGCTAGCGGCGGCGACCAGCTCCCCGAGCAGGCCGTCGCGGTCGGCCTCGAGCAGCTCCCGGAAGCCGCCGACCGAGCGATCGCCGACCACGAGCTGCGGAAACGTCATCTGGCCCGTGAGCGCCACCAGGTTGGCCCGGCCGACGGGGTCCTTGGCGAGGTTCACCTCCCGAAACCGGATGCCGCGGCTCTCGAGCAGCGCCTTGGCCTGGCGGCAGAAGCCGCACGGCTCGGTCGTGTAGAGGGTGACGCCATTGGTGTCCGCCACGGTGCTCAGAGTGTAGGAAGGTGTCCGGGGCGTTCAAGACAGAGGCGGTGGTGCTCCGCTCGATCCGCTACGGCGAGGCCGATCGCGTGCTCCACCTCTACAGCGCCGACCGCGGGCGGCTCGGGGCGATGGCCAAGGGAGCGCGCCGGCTGCGCTCGCGGCTGGGGGGGCGGCTCGAGCCGCTGATGCGCGTCCGACTCGTCCTCCACGAGGGGCGAGGTGAGCTGTGCACGGTCACGCAGGTCGACACCGTGCACGCCCACGCCGCCCTGCGTGAGCGGCGCTCCGCGCTCGAGCGCGCGACCCAGGCGTGCGACGCCGTGCTCCGCCTGCTCGACTCGGGCGAGCCAAACCACGCCGCCTACAACCTGCTCTGCAACGAGCTGGCGCTGCTCGACGCCGACCCCGCCGCCGCAACCCGGGCCCAAGCGCTCGCCTTCCGGCTCAAGCTGCTGCTCGCCGCCGGGTTCGCCCCCGAGCTCTCGAGCTGCGCCGCCTGTGGCGAGGTCGAGCACTTACGGGGCTTCTCCCCGGCCGCCGGCGGCGTCGTATGCGCCGGCTGCGAGGCCGGCTCGTTTCCCCTCTCGGGCGAGGCCCACGAGTTCCTGATCGCCGCCCTCTCGCGGCCGCTGGCGCAGGCGCCGCCGGCCTCCGAGCGCGCCCTCGGCCAGGCCGACCGAGCGATCGCCGAGACCCTGGAGCACCACGCCCACGTGCGGCTGCGCCGGGTCGCCTAGCCGCAATAACATTCGGTCGTGGCGGTCGCCGCCGGCACGCAGCTCGTCTACGACTTCTCGGAGGGGTCGGCCGACATGCGCGAGCTGCTCGGCGGCAAGGGGGCGAACGTCGCCGAGATGACGCGGGTCCTGGGGGCCGACCGGGTGCCGGCCGGCTTCACGATCACCACCGAGGCGTGTGTGGCCTACATGGAGGCCGGGCGGGAGTTTCCCGAAGGGCTGTGGGAGCAGGTCGAGGACGCGCTCGCGCGCCTCGAGCAGCGCGCCGGCCGCCGGATGGGCGATCCCGAGGACCCGCTGCTCGTCTCGGTGCGCTCGGGCGCCCGCGTCTCGATGCCGGGGATGATGGACACCGTCCTCAACCTCGGGCTCTCGGACCGCTCGGTCGAGGGCCTTCACCGCGCCACCGGCAACGAGCGCTTCGCCTGGGACTCCTACCGGCGGTTCCTGCAGATGTTCGGAAACGTCTGCCGCGGGATCCCGGGCGAGGAGTATGAGCGCCTGATCGCCGAGCGAAAGCGCGCGGCCGGGGTCGAGCTCGACACCGAGCTCGGGGTCGAGGACCTACGGGCGCTGGCCGACGCCTTCAAGCGCCTCTACCGCGAGCGCACCGGGGAGGGGTTTCCGCAGGACCCGCGGGACCAGCTCCGACAGGCGATCACCGCGGTGTTCGACTCCTGGATGGGCGCGCGCGCGGTGGAGTACCGGCGGATCAACCGCCTGCCCGACGAGTGGGGCACCGCGGTCAACGTCCAGCAGATGGTGTTCGGGAACAAGGGCGAGACCTCGGCGTCCGGGGTGGCGTTCTCCCGCGACGAGATCACCGGCGCCTCGACGCCGTCCGGTGACTTCCTCGCGAACGCTCAGGGGGAGGACGTGGTGGCCGGGGTCCGCACGCCGCGCGACCTGCACGAGATGCGCGATTCCATGCCGGAGGCCTACGACCAGCTCATGGAGATCCTGCGCACGCTCGAGCGCCGCTACGGCGACATGCAGGACGTGGAGTTCACGGTCGAGGACGGGCGGCTCTACATGCTCCAGACCCGCAACGCCAAGCGGCCGGCGCAGGCGGCGGTGCGCTTCGCGGTCGACGCGGTGCGCGAGGGCCTGCTCGACCGGGAGCGGGCGCTGCTCACGATCGACCCCGGCGGCCTCGACGCGCTGCTCCACCCGACCTTTGCTCCGGACGCCGACTTCGAGGTCCTTGCTCGGGGAGTCGGGGCGTCGCCCGGCGCGGCCAAGGGCGAGATCGTTTTCACGGCGGCCGACGCCGTGGCCGCGTCCGAGGAGGGCCGCTCGGTGGTGCTCGTCCGGCCGTTCACCGAGGCCGACGACGTGGCCGGCTTCCACGCGGCCCGGGGCGTGCTGACCTCGGAGGGCGGCAAGGCGAGCCACGCGGCGCTCGTCGCCCGCGGCATGGGACGCCCCTGCGTGTCGGGCGCCGCCGCGCTCGAGATCGACCTCTCCGCCCGGGAGGTCCGGGTCGACGGACGGGTGCTGCGCGAGGGGGAGCTCATCGCGATCGACGGCAGCTCGGGCGTCGTCACCACCGATGACGTGCCGCTCACCGAGCCGGAGGTCTCCGAGGAGTTCCGCACCGTCCTCGGCTGGGCCGACGAGCTGCGCCGCCTCGGGGTGCGGGCGAACGCCGACACCCGCGAGGACGCACGCCGCGCCCGCGGCTTCGGGGCCGAGGGGATCGGCCTCTGCCGCACCGAGCACATGTTCATGGCGGCCGACCGCCAGGAGCGAATGCGGGCGATGATCATGGCCGACTCGGAGGCCGAGCGGCGGGCCGCGCTCGACCAGCTGCTTCCCCTCCAGCAGCGCGACTTCGAGGGCCTGCTTGAGGAGATGCGGGGGCTGCCGGTCGTGATCCGCCTGCTCGATCCCCCGCTCCACGAGTTCCTGCCCGCTGCCGAGGAGGTGGCCCAGGAGCTCGAGCGGGCGCGGAGCGAGGGCGCCGGGGGGGTCGGCGAGCTCGAGCGCGCGCTCGAGCGTATCCACGCCCTCAGCGAGACCAACCCGATGCTCGGGACCCGCGGCGTGCGGCTCGGGGTGCTCCACCCCGAGATCTACGAGATGCAGGTCCGGGCCATCGTCCGCGCCGCCACCGCCGTCGCCGAGCGCTCTGGGCAACCGCCCCGCCTGGAGGTGATGATCCCGCTCGTGGCCTACGAGACGGAGCTCGAGCTGACGCGCGCGCTGGTCGAGCGGGTGGCCGCCGAGGAGGGGCCGGAGCTCGAGCTCGCCGTCGGGACGATGATCGAGCTGCCGCGCGCCTGCTTCGTGGCGGACCGCATCGCGCGGGTCGCCGACTTCTTCTCGTTCGGGACCAACGACCTGACCCAGACGGCGCTCGGCTTCTCCCGCGACGACGTCGAGGGCAAGTTCCTGGCCCGCTACCTCGAGCGCAAGATCGTCGACCGCAGCCCGTTCGAGACGATCGACACGGCCGGCGTGGGCTGGCTCGTGCGCCTTGCGGCCTGGACCGGACGCGAGGCTCGCCCGGACCTCGGCCTCGGAATCTGCGGCGAGCACGGCGGTGACCCCGACTCGATCGGGCTCTTCCACTCTGCCGGGCTCGACTACGTGAGCTGCTCCCCCTACCGGGTGCCGATCGCCCGGGTGGCCGCGGCCCAGGCGGCGATTCGCGAGCGGGCCTAGCCGCGGCGTCAGCCGCGCGTGACGTTTCTCACAAACCGGAGGGCGCGGACGTGTTGAGCTAGGGGGGCTTCGAGCCGTTTCGAGGGAGGAGAAGTCATGGCCGGTCAGACCACGTCCGGTGAGGGTTGCGCGCTCACCGCTGCCATCGACCTCGGGTGGCGGGTGGCGGAGCTCTACGCGCTGGCCGACGACCTGAACGAGCCCGTCGCGGACACGCTCCTGCCCGGTCACCAGAGCCTGTCGAAGGAGGACCAGCTCGAGCTCCAGGTCCGCGCCGTCGCCGGTGATGCCCGCCGGGTGGGGGTCGAGGCCATCGCCGCCGGGTTCGAGCGGCTGCTGCCGCTGGCCCGCGAGACCCCGCACTCGACGAAGAGCCTCGAGGCCTTCAGACGCGAGGTGCGGGCGTGCCACATCGCCCTCGAGAAGGAGCTCTGGGCGCGCACCGAAGCCGGCGGCAAGGCCTACGAGCTCGGCACCGGTCTCTCCGACACCTACAACAGGGTGTGCCGGGCCTACCGGACCGAATCGGCGGAAGGCCGCCGCG
>DASQXU010000297.1:0-17489 GCA_035639555.1 Thermoleophilaceae bacterium | reverse complement strand
CCTGCTCGAGGAAGTCGATCTGGCGCAGCGCGCCGTTCGACCGTCTCGCGCTCCTCCGCGGGCAGCTCGAGGCTCTCGAGCCAGCGTCGACCCGCCACCCCGAACAAGTCCGAGACCTTGGGCCTTGCGATCAGACGCCGGATCAGCGCCCCGTGGACCTCGTTCTTGGCCCGGGTGCGGGCCCGCACCAGCCGCGAGCGCCGCTGAAGGCGCCGGCGCAGCGCCCGGATGCGCTCGTCCGGCAGCCACAGCCCCTCGAGCGCGCCCGCGGCCAGCAGCTTCGCGAGCGTGCGGGCGTCGAGCCGGTCGGTCTTCGCCCGCGCCTGGCGGATCCCGGTGTCGCTCGGGCTGACCACGATCACCTGGGCGACGTGGGGCTCGACGATCCGGGCGATCTCGAAAGCGTTGCCGGTCACCTCGAGCACCACCCGATCGTCGCGGCCGAGGCTGCCCGCGAACAGCTCGAGCGCCTGGGGAGTCGTCTCGATCCGACCCGCCGAGCGCACCTCGCCGCCCTCCGCGATCGCGACCTCGCAGAAGTCACGGTGGACGTCCAAGCCGATGGCTCTCACCTGGTCCTCCCTAGTAGTTGATTGACCGAACGGGGAGAAGCGGTGGGCAAACGACACAGACGGATTCGTGCTCGCAGCACAACCGGGCAAGTCGCAGGGGCGGCCACCGAAAAGCCGGGCTCGGAGCCCATCGCGCAAGAACCGGCCTGCCCAGCCTGCGTTCTCCCAGAAGGCCCCTGTCCCGGTCAGCGGACCGTAGGTCCGCGCCCGGACGTCAGCCTTCGGGGGGCAGTTTCATGCCGCGACGAGCGGAAGTCTCAGGCGCGGACTGAGTGTCCCTTTGCGAGGATGGGGCTGTCTCCGAGGTCGCCCCGAGGCAGCTGCTGTGGACGATTCGCAGGAGTCTCGCCTCACACGTTCGTCGCTTCCGCGCGTCGCGCAAGGGAGCCTTGACTGGATCGGGCGGTCGGCTCTTACTCGTCGTCCGAAGCGAGAGCTCGCCGAGTCTTCCGCCGCGCACAGGGCGAAAGCCGCAAGGGCGCCGAGCACGGCAAGGAGCTGCTTGCAAGCGGCTCGCCGCTGAGCTCCAGTACGCGCATCGGCAGCGATCTAGAAGATCTTCCCGATGCCGCGGACGGCGGCCCTGCCCAGGAAGATCTCGAGCAGGACGCCTAGCGACACCAGCACGACTCCCAGCGAAGGCAGCGTGTCGAGGCCGGTGAACGGCGGCGCGAGAAACGCGCCTAGCGAGCCGGCGATCACGAGCAGCCCGAAGACGGTGTTGCTCGCCCGGTGGTCGAACAGAAGGCGGAGGCGGGGTCGGGAGAAGCGCTCGATCCAGCGGATCACCTTCATCAGCCCTCTGATGAAGCGCATCCGACCGCCGCCGGTCCCAAGGTCGACCTTGCGCCAGCGCTCCGGCAGCCAGATCGTGTCGCGTCCGACGACCAACTGGAGCGCCACCAGCATCGCGATGAGCTCGAACACGTGCGTAGCGCCGCCGGTCGGCAGCGGCAACGCCGGAACGCCGAGCAGGAGGATGAAGGTCAGCGCGAAGCTCTTCTCCTGGAAGACGTCGATCAGGCCGCCGAGCGTCTTGTCGCGCTCGCTTGCCAGCCAGCGCTCGATCTGAGCGCTGACCCTCTCCGGCGCGGGGGGTGGCTCTCTCGTCGGCGTGGCGCGTTCAGGCACGCACCAATCTTCCCCCCTGCGACCCTGCGGGGGTCCTCCCCATCGTCCAGCTCGAAAGCGCTCTGGCCCGGTGGCGCTCCCCTCCGTATCGCGCAAAGCGACTCACAAGAGATAGCCGCAGCGCTTCAGGCGCCGAGAGCGAGTGCTCCTAGCATGCGGCTGACCGGACCCCGCACGCCACCCCGCCCAATCGGCGCGAAGCCAACTCTCAACCGGCGGGGGGTCAGTTTTCAGCCGGCGCCGACAACGCGACTCGCGTCGATCGGAACTCAATCCGCTGGGCGAGCCGAGGGGCAGCCGCGGTGGCGGTCGAGCCGGCCACTCAGGGACTGCCTCCAAGACGATCGAATAGTCGTTCGGCGCTCAACCCGTGGCGCCCGAGGATTTGCTGGTCGCGCTGAAGGTCGATCGGATCCGGCAGTTCACTGAGAACCTCGCGGATGAAGTCATCCGGGTACCCCGCACGGCGCAGCACTCGCCAGAATTCCTCGTGGGACCGGGACGCCGGACCGGACGTCATACGGCAAGCATACGCTCGCCATGCCCGAGCCCGTGCGAGCCCTCACCTGCTGATACTGGCATCCGGCGACGACCCGGCCGGACTGCCCGCGTCGCACGCGGACACCGGCCTCGACCGAGCCGACCTGGCCGCTGACCCAGCCCGCGGTGCCCGCTGAGATAACCCGGCGGGCGAACCCGCGCGAGATAGCGCGGTCCGTCTAGGCCTCTGCCGAGGACTGGCTGGCCCAGAAGCCCGCGTACACGTCGTCGTAGTAGCTCTCGAATCGAGTGCACTTCCCGTCCTGGAATCCCCAGACGTGCACTCCGGCATACGCGACCTCGGCCGGACGGTCGGCGGACTCCCTGACCTTGACGAAGCCGTCGTGTTCGTCGGCCACGGTGGCCGTCACTTCCACCCGGAGCGTCCCGTCGTACTGCGCCATCATCTTCGGGAAGAACTCGAGCACGGCGTCCTTGCCCCGGTAGTGGCCGGCAACTGGGCTTGGCCCGTACACGCGCCAGTCGATGTCGTCGGCCAAAGAGGCCATCACGGGCTCCATGTCCCCCCTGCCGAACGCGTGGTAGATGCTCGTCAGCAGGTCCCGGTTGGGATGCGACATCTGGATACCTCCATTGCGTAGTGACTGCGCTTTGGGCGGTCGCTCCAGGTCATCGCGATGACGACCGCTCCACCGCAGCTCGTGAGAGGAGCTCGAAGAGCGACGCGTGCAGCGCCTCCCCATCCAGCTCCGGGTCGACGAGGGACTCGAAGAGCACCCCCACGCCCAACGCGACGAAACCGGCTGCGAGTTCCGCGGGGGCTCGACTGAGTGGAATGCGCCGCTCGCTCACGCGTTGCTCGATCATCGCCTCGATCGCGGCGCGCCGCTCGCGCCGGACACGTGCGAACCGGCGGCGCAGCCGCGGCGATCGGGCCGCGTAGCTCCAGAACTCGCACAGCAGCAAGAGGTACGGCCGCTCTTCGTTTAGGAGCTCGCGCGTGAACTTGGCCATTGCTTCGGCTTGCTCGGCGGCGGTAGCGGCGTCGATCAGCGGTTCCCCCAGTTGGCGTATACGGGGCTCGAGGCGCTCCTCGAACAACGCGAGGAGAAGACCCTCCTTGCCGTCGTAGTTCGAGTAGATGGCTCCGGTCGAGTAGCCGGCCCGGTCGGCGATCTCCTCGACGCTGGCGGCGTGAATCCCCCGCCGGGCACAGACCTGCAGAGCGGCATCCAGGAGACGCGAGCGGGTCATGTCCTGGCGCTCCGCTCGGCTCAGGCGCCGGCGCCGAGGGGGACGCCTTGCAGGGCGCGATAACGTCATTATCCGGATAACGAGCCTATACAAGAAGAAGCGGAGGGACGATGCCCACTGGGGACGAGTCGATTGCCAGACGCTTCGTGCGCGCCTTCGGAGGACGCGACGACGCGCTGATGGACGAGCTCTACGCCGAGGACGTGCTCCTCTACAGCCCGCTGGCCTGGCCGGTCCGGGGGCGGGACGCCCTAAAGGAGTACGTCGATGAGTTCCACCGCGGCTATCCCGGCCTGCGGGTGGTTCTCCATGACGAGTTCTACAGCGCCGATGGAGCGCGTGGCTGCTTCCGCTTCGTCACCCACTGGCGGAACACCGGCACGTTCTTCGGCCACTCCCCTACCGGCCAGGAGGGCACCCAGACAGAGACCCACTCCATTCGGATCCGCAACGGCCGGATCGTCGAACAGTGGGTTGGGGACAACTCGTTTCAGATGCCCTACATGGACCTGATCAGCTGGGGGATGGACTTCCCGCGGAACACTCCAGACCCCGACCCGGAGATCATGTCCGCTTCGGCGCCGGTCCCGGGCGAGGAGACGTGAAGTGCGTATCGGTGTAATCGGGGCCGGACGGATCGGCGGTAACGCAGCCCGACTGCTGGCGAAGGCGGGGCACGAGGTGGCTCTGAGCTTCGCGCGCGACCAGCAGCGGCTCGAGGAGCTCGCCGCCAGCATTGGCGAGCACGCTCAGGTGCTGGCCCCGGCCAAGGCGGTGCGATTTGGAGACGTGGTGATCCTCTCGGTGCCCTGGTCCGTCATTGACGACGCGCTCGAGCAGGCCGGCTCGCTCGAGGGCAAGGTTGTCATCGACACCACCAACCAGTTCGGGAAACGGGGTCTCGAGCAGCTTCCCGACGGGCTGACGGCGGCTCAGGTAAACGCAAGGCGCATGCCCGGAGCTCGGCTGGTCAAGGCCTACAACACGCTGACCGCGGGGTTCCAGGCTGAGGCGGCCGGCCGCACCGGACCAGACCGGGTGGTCATGTTCATGTGCGGGGACGACGAGAATGCAAAGAAGATCGTGGCGCGGTTGATCGAGGACTCGGGATTCACCCCTCTCGACGTGGGCGGTCTGGCCGATGCGGCGCCGATCGAGGCGCCGCGCCGTCCCGGTGCCGTGTACCGCGAGGAGTACCGCCTGCCGGAGGCAGAGGAGGCGGTCGCGGCGATGCGCCGAGGTCTAGCCATACCGCCAGCCCCCTCCTACGTCTGAGCCGCACGTCGGCCGCGCCATGCGGGCGGCAGGCCCCCGCCTACAAGCTAGAGGGCCAGGCGCCGCTCCGAAGGCGGCACCGACGGCGAAGCACGCACGCCAGAGGTCGCAGACAGCGGGGGTCCGGGTCCAGGCGGCCCGCCCGACGGTTCAGGCTCCCACGTTGCGCCCCGGCGCGAGAGGGTCGAAGATTCGGCCGTTGCGCGCAGCCGTCCTTCGCGATCACGGAGCCACGCCGCGGGTCGAGGATTTCGAGGATCCGCGTGACTCCTCCGGCTGCGTCGAGGTGCGCGTCGCGGCCGCCGGGCTGCACCACCTCGACCTCCACAAGGCGTCCGGGAGCTTCTACACGGGACCGCCCCCGCTGCCGTGCGTCGTGGGCACCGACGGCGTGGGCCGGCTCGACGACGGCCGGCGCGTGTACTTCGACGCGACCGTCGAGCCCTACGGCTCGATGGCCGAGAGGACGCTCGTGCCGAGCGACGCGCTCCTCGACGTCGCCGAGGGCGTGGACGACGTTGTCGCCGCGGCCCTCGGCAACACCGGCCTGGCGGCCTGGCTCTCGCTGGCCTGGCGCGCCGAGCTGCAGCGCGGCGAGAGCGTCCTCGTCCTCGGCGCCACGGGCGCCGCGGGCAGCGTCGCGGTGCAGGTCGCGAAGACGCTCGGCGCCGAGCGCGTCGTCGCGGCGGACCGCGCCGGAGAGCGGTTGCGCCGACTGCTAGAGCGCGGAGCCGATGCGATCGTCGAGGTCGACCGCGCCGACGACCTCGCCGCCTCCTTCCGGGAGGCCGCCCGCGGCGACGTGGACGTGACGATCGACATGCTGTGGGGAGCCCCGGCGGTCGCGGCCATGAAGGTCGCTGCGCGACGCGCGCGCCACGTGGAGGTCGGCAACATGGCCGGTGAGGAGATCATCCTGCCGGCGCCACTCATCAGGTCGGTGTCGCTCGACATCCGCGGCTTCTCGGTGGCCCATCCGCCGACCGAGATAAAGCGGGACGCATACCTCCGTCTGACCGAGCACGCCGCGAAGGGCGACATCACCGTGGACGTGGACCGCCGGGCGCTCGACGACGTGGCAGCGGCGTGGGAGCGCCAGCGGCGGGCCGCCGGCGGCCCGAAGATAGTGCTGGTCCCGTGACGTGCATGATCACATCGAGAGCCTGACCGGAAGGAGCACAGCGCCCATGAGCACCGATGCCTCAACCCCCGAGCCCGGCCGTCCGCTCATCCTGCGCCGAGGGAAGGTGCTGACGATGAACGACGCACATGAGATCCTCGAGGACGCCGATGTGCTCGTGATCGACGAGCACATCGCCGGAGTGGGGCCGGACCTGGAGGCGCCGGACGGGGCGTTCGAGATCGACGCGTCGGGAGGCATCGTCATGCCCGGCATGATCGACACGCACCGCCACATGTGGCAGACGGCGCTCCGCGGCTACGGGGCGGACTGGACGCTCGCGCAGTACTTCACGTGGTTCTACATCGAGTGGGGCAAGATCTTCCGCCCGCAGGACGTGTACGCGGGCAACCTGCTGTCGGCGATCGAGTCGCTCGATGCCGGGGTGACGACCACGGTGGACTGGTCCCATGGCCTGCAAACGGTGGACCATGCCGACGCCGCGGTTGACGCCCTGGAGGCGGTGCCTGGCCGGTTCGTCCTCGCGTACGGAAACCTCCAGCAGGGGCCCTGGGAGTGGGCGACCTCGCCGGACTTCCGGAGCTTCGTGAAGCGGCGCCTTCACGGCGGCGACGACATGCTCGGGTTCCAGATGGCGTTCGACGTCACCGGCGACCCGGGGTTTCCCGAGAAGGCCGCCTTCGAGGTCGCGCGGGAGCTCGGCGTCGCCGTGACGACCCACGCCGGGGTCTGGGGCGCGACAAACGACGAGGGCATCCGGCTGATGCACGAGCACGGCTTCATGTCGCCGGAGAACGTCTACGTGCACGCCGCCACGCTGGAGGAGGACTCCTACCATCGCATCGCCGCCACGGGCGGCTCGGCGTCCGTCTCGACCGAGAGCGAGCAGAGCGCCGGGCAGGGCTACCCGCCGACGTGGCGGCTGCGCAAGCACGGCATCCCCGTGTCGCTGTCGATGGACACGAGCACGTGGTGGAGCGGCGACCTCCTCTCGGCCATGCGGAGCACGCTCGGCGCCGACCGCTCCCGAGAGCATCTCGAGGCCCACGCGCAGGGGGAGACGGTCACCCACCACCACCTCCGCGCCGAGCACGTGGTCGACTGGGCGACGCGCGGCGGCAGCAAGGCGCTCGGTCTCGACTCGATCATCGGGAGCCTCGAGACCGGCAAGAAGGCGGACGTCGTCCTGATCAAGAACGACGACGCGCCGGCGATGCTCCCGATACTGCATCCCTACGGGCATGTCGTCTTCCAGGCCCAGCGGGGCGACGTCGACACGGTCGTGGTCAACGGACGAGTCGTGAAGCATGCGCATCGGCTGGTGGACGTCGACCTCGACGCGGCGCGGCGCGCGGTCGACGAGACGGTTGAGTTCGCAATGCGCGAGCTCGGCGACGAGGAATGGATCTCCGGCATGCATCCCGACATCCCGGAGACCAAAGTCCTCGACAATCCCTATACCTACACCGAATGGGATGCCGGCTCGGCCCAATGGAAGCGGCGCTGAGCTGTCGTCGGAGGAGGAGGAGGAGAAGGCTGTGAGCACGACGACCGAAGTGGGCGGACGGGAGCGGCTAGCGCGGGTCGTGCCGGACGCCATAGCGGCGATCCACGAGGTGCTCGCGCGCCACCAGGTGACCGAGGACGAGTGGTACGCCGCTCTCGAGTTCCTGACGCAGGTGGGCCAGCACGACGAGTTCATCCTGCTGTCGGACGTGACGCGCACGTCGGTGCTCATCGACGGGCTGTCGCACGGGGCGGACGGGTCCGCGACCGCCAGCGACGTAGAGGGCCCGCTCTACCGGCCGGACCCGCCGTGGCGCGAGGCGCCGGTCAAGATCTACGAGGACTACGAGGGCGTCGAGGAGGGCGAGGTGCTCTTCGTCCGCGGACGCGTGACCTCCACCGACGGCGCCGCGCTTCCCGACGCGGTCCTCGACATATGGCAGACCGGGCCGAGCGGGGGGTACGACATCTGGGACGAGCGCCAGCCCGACTTCAACTTCCGCGGGCGCTTCGGCGTCGCCCAGTCCGGCGACTACGAGTTCCAGACGATGATTCCGAAGCCGTACACGGTCCCGACGGACGGGCCCGTGGGCAGGTACCTCGACGCGATGGGCCAGCATCCGTGGCGGCCGGCGCACATCCACTTCAAGGTGACCGCCGAAGGTCACGAGCCGCTCGTCACGCAGCTGTTCTTCGCGGGTGACCCCTACCTCGAGAACGACACCATCGGAGCTGTGAAACAGGCGCTTGTGAGGTCCCCCGAGAAGCACGGGGACGAAGCCGAGCTCCGGGAGCGGGGGCTCGACGCCGCGTTCTTCACTTGCGACTTCGACATCCGCCTGCGTCCACTGGGTGCTTGAGGCCTGGGCGTGCGCTTCGCGAGCTGCCTGCTCGGCGACCGGCGGGTCGCCGGGCTCGTCGAGGATGACCGGGTGCGACCGCTGCGCGACGTCGTCGAGCTCGGTCGCGACACCCCCTCGGAGCTGCTGGCGGACCCACCGGTGACGGACGAGAGCCTGCCGCTGGCCGAGGTGAGGCTCCTGCCGGCCGTGCCCCACCCCGGGAAGATCGTCTGCGTCGGGCTGAACTACCGGGCACACGCGGAGGAGGGCGGGTACGACGTGCCGGACTACCCGGCGCTGTTCACCAAGTTCGCCGAGACGCTCGTGGCGGCGGGCGACCCCATCCTCCTCCCGCCCGAGTCCGCGGCGGTCGACTTCGAGGCCGAGCTGGCCTTCGTCGTGGGCCGCCGCGTGCGCCGCGCCTCGGGCGCGGACGCTCTCGAGGCGGTGGCCGGCTACACGGTGGCCAACGACATCTCGATGCGCGACTACCAGTACAGGACGGCCCAGTGGCTGCCGGGGAAGAACTGGGCCGCCTCCACGCCGCTCGGGCCCTTCCTGGTGACGTCCGACGAAGTCGGAGACCCTCACGAGCTCGACATCTCGCTGGAGCTGAACGGCGAGCGGATGCAATCCGCGAACACCAGCCAGTTCATCTTCGACGTCCCGACCCTGGTGGCGACCATCTCGGAGTTCGTCCCGCTTGCGCCCGGCGACGTCGTCCTCACGGGGACGCCGAGCGGCGTCGGATATCGGCGCGATCCGAAGGTCCTGCTGCGCGACGGCGATCGCGTCACGGTCGAGATCGAACGCGTCGGCAAGCTCGAGAACCCCGTCCGCGCGGAGTCACCGACCAGTTGAGCGGCTGGGGGCCGGACCGGCGCCGGGCCGCGGTGACCGTCTCGTTCGACAACCTCGGCGAGGTCATGGAGCTGCAGCGCGGCGAGTGGCCGGCGGACGAGCCCATTGGGCGCCACTTCTCGGTCACCCGCGCGCTGCCGCGCATCCTGGCTCGGCTCGAGGAGCTCGACCTGCGCGCGACGTTCTTCGTGGAAGGCCTCAACAGCGAGCTGTATCCGGGCGCGCTCGTCGAGGTCGGTGCCGCGGGGCACGAGGTCGCCTACCACGGCTGGTGCCACGAGCAGTGGGTGGAGCTGAGCCCGAGCCGGGAGGCGGAGCTGCTGCGGCGTGGCGTTAGCGGGATGGGCGCGCTCGGCCTGCGGCCGCGGGGCTTCCGGCCGCCGGGGGGGCGGCTGACGGGCGGCTCGGCGACCGCTCTGCGCGATCTCGGGTTCGCGTACTGCTCGCCCGCGGGCCGGGGCGTCGGCGTCGAACAAGGGGTCGCGATCCTCCCCTTCCAGTGGGAGATGCTCGACGCCTACCACTACCTCCCGCGCTTCGGCCCCCTCCGAGAGCGGGACCACGGCTCCGCCGATGCCTTGCCCCCCAGCCGGTTCGCCGCGACGCTCGACGCCGCTCTGCGCGCAGCGGTCGAGGGTGGCCAGCACCTGTCGATGGTCTTCCACCCGTTCCTGGCCGTGCCCGAGGAGCGCTTCGACGTGATGAGCGGGCAGCTCGCGGCCGTTCGCAGGCTCGTGGACGACGGGGTCATGTGGTGCGCCCCGTATCGCGACGTCGCCGCCTCGATCCGCACCGCCGTCGGCGAGGGGTCATGCGAGCCTCTCGTGCTCGACGCCACGGCCGCATAGGGCTGCGGTCTATCGTCTTCGACGATGCTGCCGCTCATCCCGACCACGCTCGTCGGCAGCTACCCGCAGCCGGACTGGCTGATCGATCGAGACCGCCTGCTCGACACCCTGCCGGCACGCGTTCGGGCGAAGGAGCTCTGGCGGGTCCCCGAGCCTTACCTGGCCCAGGCGCAGGACGACGCGACGGCGCTCGCCATCCGCGACCTCGAGCGCGTCGGCCTGGACATCCTCACCGACGGCGAGATCCGCCGCGAGAGCTATTCCAACCGTTTCGCGACGGCGCTCGAGGGACTCGACATCGACAACCCGGCGATGGTCGAAGGGCGCGCCGGCAGGGTGAACGCCGTGCCCCGCGTGGTGGGGGCCGTACGCCGCGCGCGCCCGGTCGAGGTCGCCGACCTCCGGTTCCTTCGCGCGAACACCGAGCGGGCGATCAAGATCACCCTCCCCGGACCGTTCACCATGAGCCAGCAGGCGCAGAACGAGGCCTACGATGACGCCGCCAGCCTGGCCCTCGACCTGGCGGCGGCCGTCAACGAGGAAGTGCACGACCTGTTCGCCGCCGGCGCCGACGTCGTGCAGATCGACGAGCCGTGGCTTCAGGCTCGCCCCGAGCAGGCGCGCGAGTACGCCGTCCCCGCGATCGACCGTGCCGTCGAAGGCGTCGAGGGCACAACGGCGTTGCACACCTGCTTCGGGTACGCCCACATCGTTAGCGACCGGCCGCCCGGCTACTCCTTCCTCGCCGAGCTGAACGACTGCGCCGTCGACCAGATCGCGATCGAGTCGGCCCAGCCCAAGCTCGACCTCTCGATCCTGCGCGACATCGAGTCGAAGACGGTCATCCTGGGCGTGCTCGATCTCTCGGACCAGAAGCCGGAGACCGCGGACCAGGTCGCGGGACGCATCGAGGCCGCCCTCGAGTTCATTGAGGCCAACCGCCTGCAGGTCGCACCGGACTGCGGTATGAAGTACCTCCCGCGAGAGGCGGCGCTCGCAAAGCTCCGCGCCCTCGTCGAGGGCGCGCGGCGCGTGCGTGACCGGCTCGCTGCGGGAAGCGCTTCCCGCTAGAGGTCCGGGCGGGGCCTCGACCGCGGGGCCCGACCGCGCAAGGAGGGATGAGGACGGTGCTGTTTCAAGCTCTCGACGATCCGAGCGACAAGCCAGCGATCCGGTTTCCGGAGCGCACGCTGACCTACCGCGAGCTGCGCGACGCCGCTACCGCGGTGGCCGCGCGCGTGGCGGGCGCGGAGCGCGTGGCGGTGTGGGCGCTGCCGGTGCCGGAGACCTGTGTCGGGGTGGTCGGGGCCCTGATGGCCGGTGTACCCGTGGTGCCCATCACACCGAGCGCGGGCGAGCGAGAGCTCGCCCACATAGTGTCCGACAGCTCGCCCGCGCTCTTGCTCAGCGCACCCGGCGCCGAGCTGCGGGAGGGCTTGACCGCCGTGCCGCGGGCAGAAGTCGACCTCGGCGCGCGCGGGGCCGACCTCCCGCCCGAGGCCGACGGCGAGGCGCCGGCGATCGTGGTCTACACCTCGGGCACCACCGGGCCGCCAAAGGGGGCGGTGCTTCCCCGGCGAGCCATCGCCTCGAATCTCGACGCGCTAGCGTCGGCGTGGGAGTGGACCGAGGAGGACGTGGTCGCGCATGCTCTGCCCCTCTTTCACGTCCACGGGCTCATCCTCGGCATCCTCGGCCCCGTCCGGCGCGGTGGCACGGCTCGCCACCTGGGGCGCTTCTCATCCGAGGCGGTGGCCGCCGCGTTCGAGGACGACGCGACAGTCCTCTTCGCCGTGCCGACCATGTACCACCGCCTGGGTCAGGACGCGGCGGACGACCGTCGGGTCGCCGAGGGCCTCGCGCGGGCGCGGCTGTTGGTATCCGGGTCGGCGCCGCTTCCGACGGTCGAGCACAAACGAATCGAGCGCCTCACCGGTCAACAGATCGTCGAGCGCTACGGGATGACAGAGACGCTCATGAACACCTCGATCCGGGCCTCCGGCGAGCGCCGGCCCGGCTACGTGGGCCCGCCGCTCGACGGCGTCGATCTGCGACTCGTCGACGACGACGGAAACACGCTCGAGGCGAGCGACGACGAGACCATTGGCGAGATCAACGTGCGGGGGCCGAACCTGTTTCTCGAGTACCTGAACCGCCCAGACGCCACCGCCGAGGCGCTTCGCGACGACTGGTTCCACACCGGCGACCTCGCCACTCGGGCGCCCAACGGATACGTGCGGGTCGTTGGCCGCAGAGCCACCGATCTCATCAAGAGCGGCGGCTTCAAGATCGGCGCCGGCGAGATCGAGGGGGCGCTGCTCGAGCACGAGGCAGTCACCGAGGTGGCGGTCACCGGCGAGCCGGACCCTGACCTCGGCGAGCGGATCGTGGCCTGGGTGGTGCCAACCAAGGGTTCGTCTGCCGAGCCGAAGGAGCTCATCGATCACGTCTCGCGGCTGCTTACCCCGCACAAGCGCCCGCGCGAGATCCGCTTCCTGGACGAGTTGCCGCGCAATCCAATGGGCAAGGTGGTGAAGCCGCGGCTTCTCGAACGCGCCCGGGCGCGCAGCTGAGCGGCGCGGCGGCCGAAGGGCTGAGAGCCGTGCCACAGGCGCGTAACGCGATCCGCAGCGCCCGTGAGCGCATAGCCCTGGTCGCCGACGACGGCAGCTTCGAGGCCTGGGATGCCGACCTCGTCTCGTCCGACCCGCTCGGGTTCTCCGACGTGAAGCCGTACCGCGAGCGCCTCGCCGAGGCGCACGCCCGCACGGGAGAGCGGGAGGCGGTCGTTTGCGGCCAGGCGACGCTAGAAGGCCGGCCGCTCGTGGTGATCGCCTCTGAGTTCGGATTCCTCGGGGGGAGCATCGGCACCGCCACGGGAGAGCGCGTGGCTCGTGCGCTCGAGCGCGCGCGCGGGAGCCGCTTGCCGGTCGTCGCCCTCACCGCGTCCGGTGGCACGCGCATGCAAGAGGGGACGCTCGCGTTGCTCCAGATGGCGAAGCTCGCCGCCGGCGTCAGGCGCCTACGCGACGACGGGCTGCCGTACCTGGTCTACCTCATGCACCCGACGATGGGCGGCGTGCTGGCGGCTTGGGCCTCGCTCTGCACGTTGCTGCTGGCTGAGCCGGGCGCCGTGCTCGGCTTCGCCGGGCCTCGCGTGGTGGAGCTCCTCCAGGGCGAGCGCCTGCCTGAGGGCGTTCAGACGGCCGAGCACCTGCTCGAGAGGGGTCTCGTCGACGGGGTGGTGCCGCACCGCGAGCTCCGCGGAACCTTGGCGAGCGTCTTGCGAGCCGCTGCGGATCGCCCACCGCCCGTGCAATCGCGATCATCGGCGCAGCCGCGCGCCGCGCGGCCGACCGCCCGGCGCCCGCAGAGCGAGCCCGGGCGACGGCGCAATGCCTGGGGCTCTCTGCTCAGGGCGCGCGATCCCGCTCGGCCCGCGGCGCGCGAGCTGCTCGAGGCCTGGGCTGAGGACCTGACCCCGGTGCGCGGTGACGGCGTAGGCCGAGGAGACGATCCCTCGTGCCTCGCCGCCGTGGCGCGCGTGTTCGGCGTGCCGGCGGTCGTGGTCGCGCAGCACCGCGACCTGAGGGCGCACGGACCGGCGCGCATGGGGCCGGCGGGCTACCGGAAGGCGCGCCGGGCGATCGTGCTGGCGCACGACCTCGACCTGCCGCTGCTGACCATCGTCGACACGCCGGGCGCCGAGCTGAGCCGCGCTGCGGAGGAGGGCGGGCTCTCGATGGAGATCGCGCGCTGTCTCTCCGAGCTCAGCCGGGTCCGGGCGCCGACCCTCGCCGTCCTGCTCGGGGAGGGCGGCAGTGGTGGCGCCCTCGCCCTCTTGGCCTGCGACCGCGTGGTCTGTGCCGAGCACGCGTCGCTCGCGGCGATCGCCCCCGAAGGGGCGTCGGCGATCCTCTACCGCAACGTCGAGCGCGCGCCCGAGCTCGCCGCCACGCAGGGCGGTGCCTCGTGGGAGCTCGAGCGCTTCGGGATCGTCGACGTAGTCGTTCCCGAGCGGCCCTCGGCGGAGCGCGAGCCCGAGGCCTTCGTCGCCCGTCTCGGGGCGACGGTGGAGGTGGAGCTTCGCGCGCTGGTGGCGGAGGATCGCGAGTACCGACTCACGACCCGCGAGCGGCGCTATCGCGCCATCGCCAACCCCGGATCGGCGTGAAGATCGGGGGCTGCGACGACCCGCACTACGCCGTGCCGCCCGGCGGCGGAGCAGCGCGCTCACCGGCGATCGCGCCAGCCGGACAGCCGGGATGGATGGTGCTGCTGATACGAGATGGGTGCTGGCACCCATCGTTGCCCACGTGGGGGGCTAGCAACCTTGGAGGATGACCGCCCAGACCGGGATCGCGCTGTTGCTGACGCTGGTCTCCGCCTGCGCGATCAACTGGGGCTATCTGACCGAGCACCGGGCGGCCAGCGCGCTGCCGTCGCTTTCGCCGCGGCGTCCGTTGCGCTCGGTGCGAGTCCTTCTCGGCAGCCGACTGTGGCTGATCGGGTTCGCGAGCGAGAGCGTGGGCTTCATTCTCTACGTGGTTGCGGTGGCGCTGGCGCCGCTCGCGCTCGTTCAGGCCGTTGCCGCCGGAGGGATCGGGGTGCTCGCGCTGCTCGTCTCGCGGACCAGCGGAACGCGGCTCGATCGGCGCGAGCGACTGGGTGTGACCGTCGCGATCGGAGGGCTCGCGCTGCTGGGCGTCTCCCTCGCCGGAGGCTCCGGGCACGGTGCGTCCGGCTCCTGGATCGGCATAGCGGTCTGGCTCGGGGTGTCGGCGGCTGTCGCCGGCGCGGTGAGCACCGCAGCGCTCGCGCGAGCCAGGGGCGGTGCGGCCGCCCTGGGCCTGGCGGCCGGCATCCTGTTCGCCGCCGGAGACGTCGCGACGAAGGTTACGGTCTCGGACGGCACGCACTTCGCGGTCGCGCCCGCGATGATCGCCTTCTACGGGTCCGGCACGATCCTCCTGCAGGTGGGCTTCCAGCGCGGGCGCGCGCTCACCGCCGCCGGCATCGCGACACTTGGCACCAACGCGATCCCAATCGTCGCCGCGATGACGCTTTTCGCCGAGCCGCTGCCCGCCGGGGCAGCGGGGATCGCCCGGGTCGCCGCCTTCGCGGCTGTCGTGCTCGGGGCTGTGGCACTTGCCCCGAGCCGCGAGCGTGAGCGAACGCCTCCGCTCCCCGCGCCGCGACGGTCGGACCGCGGGCTCCACCCGCGGCTGCTGGAGGGCGAAGCCTGACCAGTCAACGGCGCGGGCGCGCGCCGGCCGAGTCTGACGCGAGGGCGACGTCAGAGCCACCGCCGCGATCGGCCCGCGATCACGACCGCGCGTACGACTGACTGCCCAGGATGTGTAGCGAGACGTAGGGTTCTTCGCCCACCACCCAGCTGTCATGACCGGGCGGGACATAGAAGAAGTCGCCGGCGCGCATTACCACCTCCGGACCGTCGTCCATCTTGGCGACCGCTTCGCCGCTCAGCACGAGTCCGACGTGCTCGACCTGGCACGAGCGCTCGCCGGTCGCCGGCCCCACGTGCTCCGACCATCTCCATCCCGGCTCGTACGTGGCCCGGCCGAGAGTCATCGGTCCCACGCGATAGAGCTCGAACCGGCCCTTCGCGAAGGTCCGCACCTCGGCCGGACTGTCGAAGTTGATCAGCTCGAGATCCATGCCCCGCGATTATCGCGGGGTTCCTGACCCGGCAAGCGTCACGAGCTCCACCTGTCAACGCCGACTGGGGGTGGCGCGAGCTGGTTCCGTTCGTGATGTCGAAGAAGATCGGGTTGCAGCCGGTCAGCGCGCGAGCTCGTGGAGAACCGGGCAGCGAGCCGAGGCGCGCTCGAGAGCCAGCGCCACGATCGCGGCTGTAAGTCCAGTCGAAAACGGCGAGCACCAGGCCGTCGATCAGGACGGTGCAGGCGGTGGGGCCGCCATGATCTCCACGCGGTGCCCGCCCGGGGCGCGGACGAACGACCGCGGCGCGCCCCAGTGTTCGCGGCGCGGCTCGACCTGATAGCCCGCCTCCCGCAACTGCCTCACCGTCGTGTCGTAGTCGTCGACCACGACCGCCGTGTGACCCTCCCGCGGTGTGACCGGGTCGCGTGACCAAAGTAGGTGGACCTGCGTCTGACCGCCCTGGAGCCAGGCCGAACGGCGACGGAGCGAAGGGGGAGGATCGACCGACTCGAACCCGAGGAGTCGCCAGAAGGCGAGCGCCGCCTGCTCGTCCGCGGGCGCCGTCTCGAGCGCGACATGCTGAATCACTGCGGCGACCGTACCACCGGAATCGCGTCTCCCAGCTCGCTGGTCAGGGCCAGATCGGATTGCTCCATGCTCGCCGGCCCTGGACGTCGATCACGGTCACCCGGCAGTAGGACCGACGGAACCGAGACAGGTCGAATGTTCCTTCGCTGACGAGTCCGCCGTTCTCGTCGACGACGCTGCTGCCGTGAAGCCAACGGCCGCCGGCGCCCCCGAGAGCGATTGCATGGGCAGGGCCGGTCGAGACCTGCAACGAGTCGCCGTCGAGCTCGAGGCACTCTATCCGAAGACCCTGCGTGGAGTAGTAGGAGCCCGCCGTGAGGCCTGCCAGCAGCCCGGACGGGTCGAGCGTCTCCGCCCAGACCTCGACCCATCCGCCGAACCGGTCTCGGGGAAAGGCGAAGTGCGCGTCATCGCCCGCGTTGATCAGTATGCGGTGTCCGCGCTCGAGCACGCGTCGACCAGGTAGGCGCCATCGGCGCGATCCGGAGCCGATCCAAAGGTGTTGTGGTTGTAGATCTCTACGGCATCGTTTCCACGGGCCCGAGCTCAGCTCCGCCGCAAGGAGCGTGGTGAAGTCGCCGCTGCGCAGGTCGCGCGTGGCTGTGATTCGCCAGCCGTAGCGCTCCTCGGAATGGTCCGACAACGCGATGAAGTCGTAACCGGCCTCGCGGTACGCAGCCGCAACCTCGTGCGGTGCGCGTAGACCGTCCGCGCGATCCGAGTGACAGTGGAGATTGCCTCGCCAAAACCGTCCCTCGCCGCGTTTCAGTAGATCTCGTGCCATGTGCGGCACGCTAAGGCCGGGAAGAGGCCCTCTTTTGCGACGCGGCGGGATCGAGCGGGACGCGGGACTTCGGCGGGTGCGACGAGAGCTGATCGAGCCGCGCGGCCCGGCGTTCAACTTGATCCGGTTTACCACCACGCTTGCCGGCTTGCCCGAGCGGATGGACGTCCGGGTCGACTGCGTCGTTCCGGACTGGATCGCGACGGACCGCCGGAAGCGCGGGCTGGCCGAGACGAGCAACGAGGAGAGGGCGCTAGCGTCGGAGGGCGGCCAACTCCGGTCTGGCTGTTCGCCGGCCGCGCGGCGGCACAGGGCCAGGGGGGCGCGCGGAGTCGCGTACCGCGCCGACCCGCGATCGCCGCGGCCGCGGAGCGGTCCTCACTCGTCGCCTTGCTCTCCCTCGCCCTCCTCGGGGCCCGGTGTCGACGGCAGCGCCCGGATCATCGTGGCCTCGTTCGATTTCTGCTGGGCAAGGCTCGCACTCCGAACCCCAAAGAACGC
>DASQXU010000296.1:0-3800 GCA_035639555.1 Thermoleophilaceae bacterium | reverse complement strand
GCCGACCTGGCTAGGGAGATCGCATGAGCGCGCCGGTGACCATCCGGCCCGCCTTGGCCCACGACGCGGCCGCCCTCAGCCGCCTGGCGGCGCTCGACAGCGCCTCCCCGCCCCGCGGCGCGGTGCTCCTGGCCGAGGTCGAGGGCGAGCTGTGGGCCGCGCTGCCGCTCGACGGCGGACCGGCGATCGGCGACCCGTTCCGGCCCAGCGGGGACCTTGTGCGGCTCCTCGAGCTACGCGCCTCACAGCTCATGGGCGGGGACGGGCGCCGCCCCAGAAAGCGCCGCCGCGGCTCGCTCGTCCCGCTTCGCCGCTTGCGGCGGCGTCCGGCGCCGGTCGCGCCGGAGGCGGCCTAGCCCAAGCGTCCGCGGAGCGCCCCGATCAGGCGGCGGAACGACCCGGGGCGCCCCGGCCTCGCGGCCTCCCATTCATCGCGCGTGGGCAGGCGGCCGGCCCGGCGCGCCCCGAGCGCGCAGGCGGTATGGGCGTGACGGCGACGGGTCGAATCGCCCTCCGGAGAGATCAGCACGTGCTCGCTCAGCGCGGGCAGGTAGCGACCGCAGAACGGGCACCGGTAGGTGGCGGGCTTGCGGCTCTGTGCCCGACGGATGGCCCACCAGCGGGGCTCCTCGGCCTTGGTTTCCATGTGACAGCCTCCGAGCGTGCGGCTGGTCAAGTATCTCGCTCACTGCGGCGTGGCCTCCCGGCGGGCGGCCGAGCGCCTGATCGCCGAGGGGCGGGTGACGGTCGCCGGCGAAGTCGTGAGGGATCCGGCCCGGGACGTCGGCGAGGGCGATCGGGTGGCGCTCGACGGCCGGGTCGTCCGTCCCGAGCCGCGCGAGGTCTGGGCGGTGAACAAGCCGGCGGGGGTGGTGTCGACCGCGCGCGACACCCACGGGCGCCCGACGGTGGTCGAGCTCGTGCCCTCCTCGCGGCGCCTCTACCCGGTGGGCCGGCTCGACGCCGAAACCACCGGGCTGATCCTCCTGACCAACGACGGGGAGCTGGCCGAGCGGCTCACGCACCCCCGCTACGGCGTCGAGCGCACCTACCGGGCCCGGGTCGAGCCCGCGCCGGTGCCCGAGGCCGGGCTGCGGGCGCTGCGCGAGGGGGTGGAGCTCGAGGACGGCCGCACTGCCCCGGCCGGCGTGCGCCAGACCCGCCCCCCGGTGCTCGAGATCACGATCCGCGAGGGCCGCAAGCGCCAGGTGCGGCGCATGTGCGAGGCCGTCGGCCACCGGGTGGTGGCGCTCGAGCGGGTGTCGTTCGGCCCCCTGCGGCTGGGGCGCCTCGAGCCCGGTGCCGCCCGCCGGCTGACCGCTCAGGAGGTCGAGCGCCTGCGCAGGGCGGCGGGGCCCGGCGACCGCGGACGAGCTGACATGGAGCGGCGTTCGTCAAGCGGGCAGCACTGAGAGCAGCCCCAAGTTGCGGACATTTCTCCACCGGCGCTCCCGGGGCGGCACGAGCGAAGGCTCAGCGTCGTCGAGTTCCGAGTCCGGCTGACATGCGAGGGCTGGCTAGCTCGTGACCCTTGTCCGTCGCGGCCCGCGCGCTCTAGGAACGGGCGCCGCCGCCTCTATGCCGCTGGCCATATAGGTGACCTTGGAGGGCCGCTCGTCAAAGGCGGAGCGAATGTGGCCAGCACGAGTGGGCCCGGGTCCAGCTCTCGCCCGGCCCGGGGAAGCGAAGCGCACGCCAGCGCAGGAAGTGCGAAAGCCGCTGGCGGGCCCCGCAGTGGTCGACGGGCAGGCCCTCGCGAGCCCTGACCACGTCGCGCAGCTCTCCTCCTCGACGCTCGGCACGCGCACGAAGGAGAGCTCGCCAGCGGCCAACAGCCGCGCCAGGCGCTCGGCGTCGCGGGCGTCCGTCTTGACCCGGCCCGCGGGGCTCGCTGGAATCAGACCTGGAGCGTAGACCGCCGACGCCGCGCTCCGCGGCGGCCCTGGCCAGAGCGACGCCGGTCGGGCCGGCCTCATAGAGCGCCTGGGCACCAGGCCCGAGCTCCGCGATCAAGCCCACGGCGGCGAATCTCGACTCGTGACCACTTACCGGGTCTATGGCGCCGGTAGTTGGTCAACCGTAGCTCGCCGACGTCCTATACGCCGGGGCGGCCACCAGCCTCTGGAACAATCGCCGCCGTGAGGCTCAAGGCGCTGCGGGGCGCGATCACCGTGGAACGAAACCAGGCGGACGCGATCCTCGACGCGACCGAGGAGCTCGTTCGCGAGCTCATGGCCCGCAACCGCCTGCGCCCCGACGACCTGGTCAGCTGCATCTTCACGTGCACCAGCGACCTGGACGCCGAGTTTCCGGCGGTCGCCGCCCGGCGGGTCGGGCTGTCCGCAGTCCCCCTGCTCTGCGCGCGGGAGCTCGACGTGCCCGGCTCCCTGCCCCGGGTCATTCGCCTGCTGATGCACTGCTACGGGGACGAGGACCACTCCCCCCAGCACGTCTACCTGCGCGAGGCGACCGTCCTCCGCCGCGACCTCGAGGGGGCGCAATGACGCTCGAGTTCAACCGGCGGGTCGAGGCCATCCCGGTGTACCCGGCGGCGGCCACCTACGAGTACGGGGGCGAGCTCGTGAAGCTGGCCTCGAACGAGACGCCCTGGCCGCCGCACCCCCAGGTGCTCGAGGCGGCCGAGGCCGCAATGCGCGGCCTCAACCGCTATCCGGACCCGGAGAAGGGGCTCCTGCGCCGGCGGATCGCCGAGCGCTGCGGGCTCCCCGCGGCCCGGGTCGCGGTCGGCAACGGATCCTGCGACATCCTGCTCGCCGCCGCCGACGCGATGCTCGAGCCGGGGGCCGAGGTCGTTTACGCGTGGCCGTCGTTCTCGATCTACCCGCACCTTGCCGCCATGTCCGGCGCGCGTGCGATCGAGGTGCCGGTGGACGACGAGGGCCGCCACGACCTCGAGGCGATGGCCCGCGAGGTCACCCACGCGACCCGCATCGTGCTCGTGTGCAACCCGAACAACCCGACGGCCAGCGCGCTGCCGGTCGACGCGATCTCGGAGCTCGCGGGCGAGGTCCCGCGGCACGTCGCCGTGATCGTCGACGAGGCCTACGTCGAGTTCTCGACCCTCCAGGACCCCGACGAGTCGCTCGACCTGCTTCGGCGCCACCCGAACGTCGTGCTGCTGCGCACCTTCTCCAAGGTCTACGGGCTCTGCGGGCTGCGGGTCGGCTACGCGCTCGGCTCCGAGGAGTTTCGGCTGGCGGTCGACCGCGTGCGCCAGCCGTTCTCGGTCAATGCCCCGGCCCAGGCCGCGGCGGCCGAGGCGCTTCTCCACCAGGACGAGGTCGAGCGCCGGGTCGAGCGCACAGCGATCGAGCGGCTGCACGTCGAGACCGAGCTCGCGGCCCGCGGCCTCGAGACCACCGACAGCGAGGCCAACTTCTCGTGGGTCTCGCTCGGGGACCGCGACGAGGACGAGGTGGTCCGTGGCCTCGGCGGGCGGGGCGTGATCGTGCGCGCGGGCGCGGACCTGGGTGGTCCCGGCCACCTGCGGGTGACCTACGGCACCCGGCCCGAGAACGACCGCTTCCTGGCCGCACTCGACGACTTCCTCTAGCTCGCGGCACCCGCCGGCGGGCCACGCTCGGGATTTACGCAAGACTCCGGATCACATGAGCGGTGTCGAGGGATCGGCCGGCGCTGAGCTGATCGACATGCTGCGCCTCATGCCGTTCGCCGAGGTGCTCGGCATGTCGCTCGACTCGGCCGACGCCGGGGAGGTGAGGGGCCGGCTCGCCTGGTCGCCCGAGCGGTGCACGGCGGGCGGGGTCATGCACGGCGGG
>DASQXU010000295.1:0-3076 GCA_035639555.1 Thermoleophilaceae bacterium | reverse complement strand
TCGTCGTCCAGCGCGGCGACCTGCTTGACCGGGACGACGATCTTCACGCCGTGGCCTCCGCGGCCCCCAGCCGCTCCAGCGGCAGGACGTCCGGCTCGCTGCGCAGCTGGGCCTCGAAGTCCTCGTTGGAGGACTCGCCCCACAGCCGCCGCTCGCGGATGAACGGCAGCGGCATCGCCGGGTTCGGCGAGTCGATCTCGCGGGCCAGGCGGTGGCCGTCGAAGATCGAGTCGACGATCATCCGCGGCGCCGCGGCGTCGCCGATGATGTACAGGCCCTCGATGCCCTCCTGCTGCAGGCGCGCGCGGTCGGCCTTGAGCTCGTCGTAGAGCTCGCGGTTGCCGATCCGCTGGGTGCAGAGCACGACGGTGTCGACCTCGAAGACGTGGCGGTGCGCGGGCTGCCAGACGTTGTAGGAGTGGCAGGCGCCGGGCTCGACCTTCTCGAGCATCGTGTACGTGTGGATGTCCACGCCGAGCCGGTGCAGGTCGCGGTGGAGCATCGGGGCCTCGAGCGTGTACTCCATGTACCCGGCGATGTCGCCGGCCCGCGTGAGCAGGTGGACGGTCTTGCCCTGGCCGGCCAGCTTCTGGGCCACCGAGGCCCCCATGAAGTAGCCCTCGTTCTCGAGCACGAGCACGCGGTCGCCGATCGGCTTCTCGCCCTTGATCACCTCGTCGGGGGTGAGCTGCCAGTCGTTCGCCGTCGTGTCGACGCCGGGGATGACGTCGTGGGTGGCCGGGTTCAGGCCGTCGGTGGCGAAGTGGCAGCCGGTGGCGATGATGACGATCTCGGCGCCGTACTCGAGGATCTGCGCAGCGCTCAGCCGCGAGCCGGTGTGGACCTCGACGTTCTTGAGCTTGTCGAGCTGGATCTGGCGGTAGTTGCGCACGCGCGCCCACTCGCCCAGGCCGCGCGCGCTGCCGCGGAACAGGTTCTCCTTGCCGTCGGAGTGCCCGAGCTGGGAGATCCAGTTCACGCTGCCGCCGATCTCCTTGTCGGCCTCGACGAGGTGCACGGCGGACATGCCGCGCTTGCCGAGCACCATCGCGCACTCCATGCCCGCCGGCCCGGCGCCGACCACCAGCACGCCCTTCTCCGCGTTCTTGGCCTTGGAGAACTTCTCGGGGTGCCAGCCGCGGCGGTACTCCTCGCCGGCGGTCGCGTTCTGGGTGCAGACCATCGGCGGGCCGCCGATCTCCCAGCGCGAGATGCACTGGTTGCAGCCGATGCACTCGCGGATGTCCTCCGGGCGGCCCTCCTCGATCTTCTTCGGGAGGAACGGGTCGGAGATCGAGGGCCGGGCCGCGCCGATGATGTCGAACTGGCCCGACTGGATGATCGCCACCATCGTGTCGGGGTTCGTGATCCGCCCGACGCCGACCACCGGCTTGTTCGTGTGGTTGCCGGCCTTGATCTGGCCGGTGTACGGCTTCTCGTGGTTCTCCTCGAAGAAGCGCGACGGGCCGGCGTTCTGGCCCCACTCGGCGATGTCGCCGACCGTGAAGTCCCACAGGTCGACGAGGTCGTCGCAGTACTCGACGAAGCGCGCGCCGTCCTCCCCGACCTCGATCGAGATCGGGCCGAAGAGGTGGTCGACGGCGAAGCGCGAGGCGATCGCGCAGTCGTCGCCGACGGCCTCCCGGACCTTGATCAGCGTGTCGCGCCAGAAGCGCGCGCGGTTCTCGAAGCTGCCGCCGTACTCGTCGGTGCGCTTGTTGTAGTAGGGCGAGAGGAACTGGAACGGCAGATACGCGTGCGCGCCGTACACGTAGACGATGTCGAAGCCGGCGTCGCGCGCGCGGATCGCCGCGTCGACGTACATCTGCTGCACCTCGCGGATGTCGTCGGCGTCCATGTAGCGCGGGTGGATGTTGATCTCGAAGTCCGACGGGATCTGCGACGGCCCGCGCGGCGTGGCCCGCGACTCCATGCACGGCGCGTGCGGGCCGCCGTACCACAGCTCGATGCCGGCCAGCGCCCCGTAGTGGTGCAGGCGGTCGCACATCGCCGAGAGGTTGCGGACGTCGCCGTCGTCCCAGATGCGGGCCGACACGCGGCTCGTGTCGTCGGACTCGGGGTGGATCGAGCAGTACTCGGTGCAGCACGCGCCCCAGCCGCCCTCGGCCTTGATCGCCCGGTGGTAGGCCTGGAAGCCGGGCTTCTCGGACCCCGCCCCGATGCAGTGGGGCACCTGGTAGAAGCGGTTCTTGAGGGTCTTCGGGCCGATCTGGATCGGCTCGAACAGGATGTCGTACTTGGGGTCGCGCGCCACGGGGCTCTCCTCTCCATCACCCGCTGGACAAATAGGTGCAGCGGGGGTTCCTATCGCACGTCGCCGACGCTGTCCAATCCGATCGTTGCGGCCGGATTTGCGGGCGGGCGGGACCCCCTCTCACCCGTCCGGCGCCACCCACACCAGGCAGCCGGCGTGCCGGCGGACCTGCTTCTCGGCCGCCCGGAAGCGGCGCCGGCGCAGGCGGGCGACGTCCGGCCCGAACACGAGCAGGCCGGCGTCGCGCTCGCTGACCAGCTCGAGCAGGGCGCGCACCGGGTGGCGGCTCGTGATCCGCAGCAACTCGGTGCGGATGCCCAGCGCGGCGGCGCGCCCGGCGGTCGCCCGCACCTCCTCGAGCGCCTCCTCGTGGGGCAGCGTGGCGCCGCCGGCGCCGAGCAGCATGACCGTGGCCGGATACGGCGGCAGCGTGAGCATGTTCGCCACGATGAGCGGCACGCCGGCCTCGAGCGCGCTCTCGATGGCCATCCGCTCGGCCGACGGGTCGATCCGCACCGACAGCGTCGCGAGGACGACCGGGCGCGCCGGCCCCCGTTCGATCTCGAGGGGCCGCGGGGACTGCGTGCGGTCTCGCAGCTGGGGCGGCATCGGCCCTGTCCGGACAGCCCGCGGGTGGTTGACCGGCCTGGGAGCAGATGGTACAAACGCGCCGCGCCCGGGGGAATGGGCCAATTTGTTCACATTCCGCCCCCAGCCGGCGGAGGAGGAGGAGACAGCGTGGCAACTGCCCAGGTCGAGGAGAGACAACTCCTCAAGGCGATGTCCGGGTGGCACGGGTTC
>DASQXU010000294.1:0-7687 GCA_035639555.1 Thermoleophilaceae bacterium | reverse complement strand
TCTCGGGCGGTCCGGATCAGGCCCTCCCGCGCGGCCTCCTTTCGGTCGACCGGCACGGCGTCCTCCAGGTTCCCGAGCAGGATGTCGGTCTGCCGGGCGATCTCCGGCGCCTTGGCCGCCATCTTCTCGTTCGAGAAGTCGAGGAAGTGGATCATGCGAGAGGGCTTGAACGGAATCTCGCCGGGCGGCTCGGGCGCCCCGACGGCGAGCGGCTTCCTGAAGTCGCGGGGGTTGCGCACGTTGCTCCTCGGTCTACGGAGGGGAGCGCGTGACCGGCGGCCAGGGGGCGCTCCGGGCCCGGCCAAATCTAGTACACGGTCCGGGCCATTAGGATTGCGCGCCGCCATGACCGATACGGCGACACAGGGAATCGAGACCGGACAGGCCGAGCGCGAGGCCTCGGGCGCGCGCCCCTATGGGCGCTACCTCGAGGAGTTCGAGGTGGGCGCGGTCTACAAGCACTGGCCGGCCAAGACGGTCACGGAGGCGGACGACCACCTCTTCTGCCTGCTCACGATGAACCACCACCCGCTCCACATCAACGACGAGTACGCGCGGGGCTCCGTTCAGGGACGCAACGTGGTCGTGGGCCCGCTCGTCTACTCGCTCGCCCTCGGGATGTCGGTGGCCGACGTCTCGGGCAAGGCCATCGCCAACCTGGCCACCGAGGAGCTCTCCCACCCGGCGCCGGTCTTCCATGGGGACACCCTCTACGCCGAGTCCGAGGTGCTCGAGGTCAAGCCTTCGCAGTCCAAGCCCGACCGCGGCGTCGTACGGGTCCACACTCGCGTGTACAAGCAGGACGGCACCCTGGTGGCGGAGTTCAAGCGCGCCGTGCTCGTGCCGCGCAAGCAGCAGGGCTAGGCGGCGGTCAGGCCGGGCGGGCGGTGGTCGCGAAGGTCCTCTACTGGTTGGCGGTGCTGGTCGTCTCGATCGCGCTGCTGATCGCGCTCGTGCTCTTCTTCCAGTCGCGCGACCAGGGCTCGGTCGGGCACGGAGGCCGGACCTCGGTGGCGGCGGCGGCCCGCTAGCTCCGCTTCAGACGCGACGGCTCGCGCCGCACGAAGCGCGAGAAGGCGATGATCCGCTTCGCCGCGCTGTAGAGGGGGTGGCAGGCGCTCATCATCAGCCGGTTATAGCCCACGCGGCGCTTCACCCAGAGCGAGGTCGGCGACACGACGATCGTCTTCTGGACGCGATAGACGAAGCGGCCGTAGGGCATGTCGACGATGATCGGCTGGCCCCGCCTGAGGTCGTCGATGTGGCGGAAGGGCGCCAGGTAGGTGGTGCGGTGGCCGGCGATGCCGACCGTCCCGCGCTGGCCGGGGAGCGGCGTGTCCGGGTAGTGGCCCGGCCCCTTCGTGAGCTGCGAGTCGCTCGTGCCCTCGACCAGGTAGTACGAGGCGTGCAGGGTCGGCATGGTGATCTTGCCGATCGCGTCGCCCGGGAGGGGATGCCTCTCGACGACCCTCCGCGGCGGGTGCTCGAGCTGATGCTGCAGCTTGTTCTGCTGGCGCTGGGCGAGGAAGGAGGAGATCGGCTCCTTCCAGGCCAGGGTCAGGCCCGCGTCGGCGATCAGCAGGACCCCGGAGACGATCATGACCGAGGCCACGAAGCGGGCGACGGCGCGCAGGGCCGCCCGCCCGCGCCGTCTGCTCAGGGTGGCCGCCACCTCTCCGGCCAGTGTAGGCGTCCTTACCTCGGGAAGCAGCGGTTGGGGATCCTCGGGATAGGCTTACCGCCCCCTCTACGACAAGGAGCGGACGACAGACCAATGGCCAAGCAGATGAGCCCGACTGCCGCGGGCGCCTCGACGACCAACGCCAAGCTGCTGCGTTGGGTGGAGCAGGTGGCGGAGCTGACCCAGCCGGAGACGATCTACTGGTGCGACGGCTCGGCCGAGGAGTACGACCGCGTCTGCAGGGAGCTCGTCGAGGCCGGCGCGTTCGAGCGGCTCTCGGACGCCAAACGCCCGAACTCGTACCTCGCCCGCTCCGACCCGGGCGACGTGGCCCGCGTCGAGGACAGGACCTTCATCTGCTCCGAGTCCGAGGATGACGCCGGACCGACGAACCACTGGCGCGACCCGAAGGAGATGCGGGAGACCCTGAGCGGCCTCTTCCGGGGCTCCATGCGCGGACGGACGATGTACGTCGTCCCCTTCTCGATGGGGCCGCTCGGATCGCCGATCGCCCACATCGGCGTGCAGCTGACGGACTCGCCCTACGTCGCTGCCTCGATGCGGATCATGACCCGCATGGGCCAGCCCGCCTTGGACGTCCTCGGGGACGACGGTGACTTCGTGCCCTGCCTTCACTCGGTCGGCCACCCGCTCGCCGAGGGCGACGAGGACGTCCGCTGGCCGTGCAACGCCGACAACAAGTACATCGTCCACTTCCCGGAGACGCGCGAGATCTGGTCCTACGGCTCGGGCTACGGAGGCAACGCGCTGCTCGGGAAGAAGTGCTTCGCCCTGCGAATCGCCTCGGTCATGGCCCGGGACGAGGGCTGGCTCGCGGAGCACATGCTGATCCTCAAGCTCACCTCTCCGGAGGGAAAGGTCAAGCACCTCGCCGGGGCCTTCCCCTCGGCCTCGGGGAAGACGAACCTCGCCATGATCATCCCGACGCTCGAGGGCTGGAAGGCCGAGACGATCGGCGACGACATCTGCTGGATGAAGTTCGGCGATGACGGTCGCCTGTACGCGATCAACCCGGAGGCCGGCTTCTTCGGGGTGGCGCCCGGAACCGCGGAGAGCACCAACCCGAACGCCATGGAGATGGTCCGGTCCAACACCATCTTCACCAACTGCGCGCTCACCGACCAGGGCGACGTGTGGTGGGAGGGGATGACCGATGAGCCGCCGGCACACGCGATCGACTGGCAGGGGCGTGACTGGACGCCAGACTCCGACGAGCCGGCCGCCCACCCGAATGCGCGGTTCACCGCTCCGGCGGACCAGTGCCCATCGATCGCCCCCGAGTGGGAGGAGCCGGCGGGGGTGCCGATCGACGCCTTCCTGTTCGGTGGGCGGCGGGCCACGGTGGTGCCGCTCGTCCACGAGGCGTTCGACTGGGAGCATGGCGTCTTCCTCGCCGCCACGATGGGGGCGGAGACCACCGCCGCCGCGGCCGGCGAGGTGGGCAACGTGCGCTTCGACCCCATGGCCATGCTGCCCTTCTGCGGCTACCACATGGCCGACTACTTCGGCCACTGGCTCGACGCCGGCCGCCGCGATGGGGCGAGGCTGCCCAAGATCTTCGTGGTCAACTGGTTCCGAAAGGACGCCGACGGCGACTTCCTGTGGCCGGGCTTCGGCGAGAACAGCCGCGTGCTGGCCTGGATCGCGCAACGCTGCGACGGGGAGGCCGACGCCGAGGAGACGCCGATCGGGCTCGTCCCCACCCGGGACGGGCTCGACCTGCGCGGCCTCGACCTGCCGCCCGAGCGGCTCGCGGAGCTCCTGAAGGTGGACGCCGCGGAGTGGCGCAAGCAGCTGCCGCAGCTGCACGACCACTTCGCCCAGTTCGGCGATCGCCTGCCCTCCGAGCTCCGCTTCCAGCTCGAGGCGCTCGAGGAGCGGCTCGGCTAATCGCGATCGGGTGGGCGGCACAACCGCGCGGGCGCCCGGGCCCGCCCGCACCCGCCCGCGAACGTGCATAACCCAACACTCGAGGACGGGATTCGGACGTGGGCCGGGTTCTGCACGACAGTCGTGCAGAACTCGGCACACGACGCCGAACGCGAGACGTGGGCCGACTTATGCACCCCCGCCCGGCGGGGCGCGCTCAGGCGGGCGCCCGGCCGTCGTGCCCCCGCCGCCGGCGCGCGAGCGCGCCTGCCGCCCGGTCGGCGGAGTCGGCCATCACCGCCCAGGACCACGCATTGGAAATCGCCCCGTAGTCGGCGGCGCCGCCCCGCGAGGCTACCCTAGGTGCCGTGGCGACCGTCGCCGAACCCCGGATCGTCTCCTCGCGGATCGCCGGCGAGCCGCTAGCCGAGGGTCGCCGGGTGGAGTCCCGCAACCCGGCAAGGCTCGACGACGTCGTCGCCGAGGCGATCCTCGCCGACGCCGACGCGTTCGTCGCCGCCTGCCGGGCCGCCCGCGAGGCGCAGCGGGAGTGGGAGCACGTCCCCGCTCCGGTGCGCGGCGGCGTGATGAAGAACGTCGGCCGGCTGGTCGAAGAGAACAAGGAGGCGCTCGCCCGCCTCGTCACCCGCGAGATCGGCAAGCCCTACGCCGAGTCGCTCGGCGAGGTGCAGGAGGTCGTCGACACCTGCGACTTCTTCCTCTCCGAGGGACGGCGCCTCTACGGGCAGACAGTCCCGTCGGAGATGCCGGACAAGCAGCTCTTCACCTTCCGCACGCCGGTCGGCGTGGTGGCGGTGATCACCGCCGGCAACTTCCCGGTCGCCGTGCCGTCCTGGTACCTCGTGCCCGCGATCCTCTGCGGCAACGCGGTCGTCTGGAAGCCCGCCGACTACGCGCCGGCGCTCGGCGAGGCGCTCACCGACCTCCTCCTCCAGGGCGGTGTGCCCGCGGGCGTGCTCAACCTGGTGGAGGCGGACGGCGAGCAGACCTTCGCCGGCCTCGAGCGGGCGCTTCGCGACGGCGTGCTCGACAAGGTCGGCTTCACTGGCTCCTCGGCGGTCGGGAGCGAGATCGGAGCGCTCTGCGGCCGCCACCTCCAGTCGCCCTGCCTCGAGCTCGGGGGCAAGAACCCGCTGGTCGTCATGCCCGACGCCGAGCTCGAGCTCGCGGTCGAGGGCGCGCTGTTCAGCGGCTTCGGCACCGCCGGCCAGCGCTGCACCTCGCTCGGCACGGTGATCGTCCATGAGTCGGTCCACGGCGAGTTCATGCGCCGGTTCACCCGCGCCGTGGAAGAGGCGCCGATCGGCGACCCGACGCGCGAGGTCCTCTACGGACCGATGATCCACGAGCGCTTCTTCGAGCGCTTCCTCGGGTGGCTCGAGCTCATCCGCGACCACCACCGCATCTCGGGCTCGACCGGGATCGGGCGGATCAACTCCGAGAACCCGCGCGCCGGGTTCGTCGGCGAACCGGACCTCGGGCTCTACTGCCACCCGACGATCGTCGACGGGGTGAGGGCCGACGACGAGCTCTACTCCACCGAGACGTTCGGCCCGATCGTCGGGGTGGCCACCTTCGGCGACCTCGACGAGGCGCTGGCCCTGGCCAACGGGCACGGCTACGGGCTCTCCTCGGCGATCTACACGACCGATCCGAAGGCGGCGTTCCGCTTCCGCGAGGGGGTGAGCGCCGGCATGGTGTCGGTGAACAACTCGACCTCCGGGGCCGAGGCCCACCTGCCGTTCGGGGGCAACGGCAGGTCCGGCAACGGCAGCCGGCAGTCCGGCATCTGGGTGCTCGACCAGTTCACCCGCTGGCAGGCGCTGAACTGGGACTACTCGGGTCGCCTCCAGAAGGCGCAGATGGACGTGGTCGAGATCGACGCCGACCTCGGCTACCGGCTCCCCTGGTAGCGACCGGGCGGTTGGGAGCGCCGTTCACCCACCGCCTCCGCGTCCGCTACGCCGAGTGCGACCCCCAGGGCGTGGTGTTCAACGCCCACTACGTCACCTACTTCGACACCGCGATCACCGAGCTCTGGCGGGCGGCGCTCGGCTCCTATCAGGCGATGCTCGACGCCGGCACCGACATGATGGTCGCTGAGCTCGGCATCCGCTACCGGGCGCCGGCCCGTTTCGACGACGAGCTCGAGCTCGGGCTCGTGATCACGCGGCTCGGGACCACCAGCATCTCGACCGCATTCTCGGTCCGGCGGGCGGGGGAGGAACCCCTCCTGGCCGAGGGCCAGCTCCGCCACGTGTTCATCGACCCGGAAAGCGGGCGAAAGAAGGCCATCCCCGAGTCGGTGCGCGCGGCGCTCGAGCCCTACGCCCAAGGGGCCTAAGGGCGACCGGCGGCCAGGGCGGCCGAGCCCCGGATGGGGGTTGTGATTTCTGGCCGGATGGGTATCGTGCCGGCCCGAAATCGGAGGACGCTCGGGGACGGTGGGGAGGAGCCCGACCAGACTCCGGAGCAGGACCTGAGGGAGGAAGTGCATGAGCGCTAAGCGCAGGCGAACCGGGCTCGCCGCGGTCGTGGGAATGGTGGCCGCCCTTGCCGCGGCGGCGAGCGCATCGGCGGTGACGAGCCCGGTGCGGGTCTCCGGGCCGTCGCCGTTCTCGCCGGGCTGCTCGGGCCACGACGAGCCCGGCACCAACTACCTGAACGCCGAGGTGGAGCCGTGGATCAGCGTCAACCCGGCCAACACCGCGAACATGGTCGGCCCGTGGCAGCAGGACCGATGGTCGAACGGCGGCTCGCACGGCCTCGTCAGCGGCTACACGCTGAACCGCGGGGCGAGCTGGGGCAGCTCGTTCGCCCTGTTCAGCCGGTGTCCGCTGCTCGTGGCGAAGGGCAGCCAGGACGTACCGGGGGAGCCGGGCAGCCAGTGGGACCGGGCGACCGACCCGTGGGTCTCGTTCGGGCCGACCGGCGTGGCGCACCAGATCAGCGACTCCTTCAACGTCACCGGCCGCGGCTTTGGGAACGGGTCGGCGATCCTCTACTCGAGGTCGACCGACGGCGGCAGGACCTGGAGCGACCCGCCCACCGTGCTGCGGAGCGACCCGATCAACACGGCGCTGAACGACAAGGAGTCGATCACCGCCGACCCCGGTAACCCGAACTACGTCTACGCCGTCTGGGACCGCCTGGTCGCGCCCCCGGGCGAGCGGGCAAACCCGATAGCCACCGAGCACGCGCTCGGCTACCGCGGGCCGACCTGGTTCACGCGCAGCACCAACGGGGGCGACAGCTGGGAGCCGGCGCACATCATCAACAACCCGGGCACCCAGAACCAGACGATCGCGAATCAGATCGTCGTGGAGCCGAACGGCACGCTGGTGAACGCGTTCACCCTGATCTACAACCGGAAGAACAAGCCGACCCCGATCGGGCGGCTGCGCGGGTTCAACGTCGCAGTCCAGCTCAGCTCGGACAAGGGCGCATCGTGGACGAACTCGATCCTCGTCGACAAGCTGTTCGACGCCTCGGTCACGACCCCCGGCGACAATCAGCCGGTGCGGACCGGCGACATCGTCCCGGACGTCGCGGTGGACCGCAGCGGCGGCCCCCGCAACGGGTGGCTCTACCTGGTGTGGCAGGACGCGCGGTTCAACGGCAAGTCGGCGATCGCGTTCTCGCGGTCGACCGACGGCGGGCGGACCTGGAGCCCGGCCAAGCGCATCGACGATGCCGGTGACGCCCAGGCGTTCACGGCGTCGGTGGACGTGAACGCCGACGGCCAGCTCGCCGTGACGTACTACGACTTCCGCAACGACACGCCCGACACCGCCACGGCGTTGACGGACTACTGGATCCAGACCTCGAACGACGGTGGGGATCACTGGTCGAGCGCCACGCGGGTCACGCCGGAGTCGTTCGACATGAAGACGGCCCCGGAGGCGGGCGGCTACTTCCTCGGCGACTACGAGGGCCTCGACCACGCGGGGAGCGCGTTCAAGCTGTTCTTCGTGCAGGCCAACACCGGCCTCGTGTCGAACCGCACCGACGTGTTCTACGCGAGCTCGCCGTAGGGTCGAGCGGAGAGCAACGCAGAGGAGGGCCCCGCGTGGCGGGGCCCTCTCTACGCGCGGG
>DASQXU010000293.1:0-3193 GCA_035639555.1 Thermoleophilaceae bacterium | reverse complement strand
TTGCCCGTTGCTGGTTGCTGGAGGCCAAGCCTCGGAGGCGGCCGCACCGACAAGCGAAGCGGGGCGCCCCAAGGCGCCCCGCTCTGGACGACCGTCTTCGTCCGCCCTACTTCTTGGGGCCGCCGAAGCAGGCGATGTCGTACTGGGAGACGGCGTGCGAGCTGCCGTCGGCCGCCGAGGGCGTGCCTTCCGAGCCGGCGTAGTGCGTCTCGGCATTGGCAAAGCCGCCGGTCGAGAAGCCGGGCGGCGGATTTGCTCCCGGGGCCTCGCACGACGCATTCGGCTGACCGGCCAGGGCGCTCGGGGCGCCCACAGCGGCGGCCACCGTCACGAGGACGACAACAACCCTACGCATCTCGACCTCCTGTCCGGGAGAGAGGGTCAACCCGCTAGACGCCCCGCGGCGCCGGAACCTTCCCCGGAGGGGCAAGTCGCTAGCGGGTGCCGCCGACGGTGACCCGGAACACCGGGTGGTTCGGGGCGATTCGCCTGAGCTCGTCGTCGCTGGCATCGCCGCCGAGTCCCTCGAAGAACTGGCCCGACTCCCACTTCCAGCGCTTCAGATACGCGCGCAGGATCGGGGGCTTCTCCTCGTCCGGGAGCTCGGAGGAGGTGAACGGCTCGCCGCGGCGCCCGACGAGGAGCCGCCCGCTACCGCGCGCGCGCAGGTTGCGGACCCACTGGGTGTTGCCGCGCGGCGCCACGAGGTAGGTCTCGCCCCCGTGGCTCAGCGGGTTGACGGGCGTCCGCCGCGGCTCCCCGGTCTTGCGGCCTGGCACCTCGAGCACGCGCGAGCCCGCGACGCTCACGCCGGCACGGGTGAGCGCCGCCACCAGCGGGTTGAAGACGCGCTTCGTGAACCAGTCGGGCCTGACGTACCGCGTGGGTCATGCGCTCCGGAGCGTATCGACCCAAGCCGGGCCGGCCTTCGCGAATTGCAGGGGTTTCTTCGGCCGCCGCTCGGGTAAGGAATCGTGATAAAGGCGACAAGGGGTCGGCCAGCGGGAGGAAGCTGACGGAGCGGGGCGCGAGCTGGGCGCCGGCGAGGCACCCGGCGCAGCCCCGGCTCCGTCTAGCGCAGAAGCTCCTCGAGGTTGCTCGGCCGCAGGCGCTGCTTGGCCAGCTCGTCCGGCTGCGAGGACTGCGCGATCTGGATCAGCGTGCCGTGCGCCTTCGAGGGGCGCAGGAACGCCTCCTTCCAGTCGGGGTCGTCGAGCTGCACGTCGACCACCTCGTATCCCAGCGCCTCCAGGTGCGCGATGGCGGCGCGGATGTCGTCGGTCTTGAACGTCACGTGGTGCAGGCCCTCGCCCCTTCGCTCGAGGAACTGCGACAGGAAGCCCTCGCCCAGGGGCTCGAGCAGCTCGACCTTGCCGCCGCCCGGGTAGCGAAACTGGACCCAGCGCCAGGTCTCGCCCTGGTCGCCGCCCATCAGGTACTCGCCCCCGAGCGCGTCGCGGAATAGAGGCAGGGCCGCCTTGATCGAGCGGACGGCGACGGCCACGTGGTCGAGCTCGAGCTGCGGCACGGGGGCGGGCACGCTAGTCGACCCAGGCGAACGCCGCCAGCACGACGTAGAGCGCGACCAGGGCGAGGCCCTCGAAGGCCATGGCCTCGCCGTCCCCGGTGATCTGCCAGATCGCGATCGCGGTCAGAAAGAGCGCCCCGATGTAGACCGGCGCCAGGTCGAAGGTGAGCGTATGGGCGAACAGGAGCGAGACCAGCACGAGGGCGGGAAACAGGAAGGCCGCGATCTGCGCGACCGAGTTCTTGACCACGGAGATGGCCAGGTCGGACTGGCCCTTGTCGGCGAGGACGATGCCGGTCACGTTCTCCACCGCGTTGCCCGCGATGGCCACGATCACGAGGCCGGCGAACGCCTGCGAGATATTGAGCGAGTGGATTGCGGGCTGGAGCGCGTGGATGAACCAGTCGGACACGAAGGCCGCGCCGGCGCCCGAGACCGCGAGCAGGACGATCGAGAACGCGAGCGGCAGCCGGCCGCCGCTCTCCTCGTGGGCGGCCTCGCGCGGCTCGTCGCTCCGCAGATAGGAGGCGAGCCACACCCCGTAGACGAGCAGCAGGCTGAGCGCGCCCACGGTCGAGATCGCCTTGACGTGATGCTCGGCCTCGACGCCCGACGCGATCGTCAGGCCGATGATCACGATGATGAACACGGCGACCAGCAGGAGCGTGGTGGTGTCGTTCGGGAGACGCCGCTTGAAGCGCATGCAGCCGCCGGGATCGCGGCGGGCGCCAACGATCACCACGAGCCCCAGCACGAGCAGGGCGTTCGCGAACAGCGAGCCGATGATCGAGGTCTTGGCGACCACGAGCTGCCCCTCGCGCAGCGCGAAGACGACGATGAAGAACTCGGGCAGGTTGCCGAGCGTGGACTGGAGGAAGCCGGTGATCGCCGGGCCGAACCGCTGGCCGACCTGCTCGGTGGCGAACGAGACCACCCAGGCCAGACCCGCCAGGGCCAGTCCGGCGGCGGCGAAGGCGAGCACCGCGGCGGTGCCGGCGTAGCGGGCGACGCCCGCGCCGGCGGTCACGGCGGCGGTCGCGGCGAGGAAGCCGCGCTCCCCCCGGCTGAGGGCCTCGAGCACGGGGGGGGTTCTATCGGCTCGGGCCGAGCCTGGAGCGGCCGAGCGCCGTGGTCCTGAGCCCTCGCGGGTCGGGATTAGGGTGAGCGCAGGGCGCGGCACCGTCTCGAGAAGGCGCGCGGCGGCCGCGTCGGAGCGTTTCCGTCTGTCTCTCGGGAGGTGCGACGTGGCCGAAACCGTCCTGTACGAAAAGCGCGACCGGATCGCGTTCGTGACGCTGAACCGGCCGGACGCGAAGAACGCGATCGACCCCGACACACACGAGGCGCTGTGTCGGGTCTGGGTGGAGTTCCGCGATGACCGGGAGGTGGACGTCGCGATCCTCACCGGAGCGGGCGGCGCCTTCTCGGCGGGGGCGGATCTGCGGACCTTCGTCCCCGCCAACTACGTCGATGCCACCCCGAGGAGGGTTCGGGAGATCGTCGATCTCGGCCTGGGCGGCCTGACCCGGGGCCTGCACAAGATCCACAAGCCGGTGATCGCGGCGATCAACGGCTGGGCGCTGGCGGGCGGGCTCGACCTGGCCCTGGCCTGCGACATCCGCATCGCCTCGGATCGGGCGATGATGGGCTCCTTCGAGGCCGTCG
>DASQXU010000292.1:0-11656 GCA_035639555.1 Thermoleophilaceae bacterium | reverse complement strand
CTCGCCTCGTCGTGCAGTCCGAGCTCGTGGCCAACGAGCCGGTGCCCGCGCTGGCCGGCGCCGACCCGCGCGCGGCGGCGGCGCTCGCCTCGCCGCTCGAGCCGCAGTACACGGGCGACCATGACCTCGGCGTGGTGCTGGTCCACTCGACGCGGGGAAGCGGGCTGCGCCTGGCCGCGGGGATGGACCACGTGATCGAGGGACCCCCGGACACCGAGACGACGACGCACGGCGAGGACGACCTCGGCCGGGTGACCGCGACCGCCACCGCCGCCCCGGGTCAGCGGTTGCGGGTGATCAAGTTCCTCGCCTATGGCTGGTCGGCCAGGCGTTCGGTGCCGGCCCTGCGCGACCAGGTCGAGGCCGCGCTCACCGAGGCCCGCCACACCGGTTGGGACGGCCTCTTGGCCGGCCAGCGGAGCTACCTGGACGACTTCTGGGAGCGCGCGGACGTGGAGCTCGAGGGCGACACCGAGCTCCAGCAGGCCGTGCGGTTCGCGATGTTCCATGTGCTCCAGGCCGGCGCGCGCTCCGAGGGCCGGGCCATCGCGGCCAAGGGCCTGACCGGCTCGGGATACGACGGCCACACCTTCTGGGACAGCGAGGCGTTCGTGCTGCCGGTTCTGACCTACAGCGCGCCCGAGGCCGCCGGCGACGCACTGCGCTGGCGCCACGCCACCCTCGATCTCGCCCGTGAGCGGGCCCGGCTCCTCGGCCTGGGGGGCGCCGCGTTCCCGTGGCGGACGATTCGGGGCGAGGAGTGCTCGGGCTACTGGCCCGCGGGTACCGCCGCCTTCCACGTGGGAGCCGACGTGGCGGACGCGGTCCTTCGCTACCAGGCGGTCACCGGTGACGAGCGCTTCGAGCGCGACGCGGGCGTCGAGCTGCTGGTCGAGACGGCTCGCCTGTGGCGCTCGCTCGGTCACCACGACGCGGAGGGACGGTTTCGAATCGACGGCGTTACCGGGCCGGACGAGTACAGCGCGATCGCGGACAACAACGTCTACACGAACCTGATGGCCGAGCAGAACCTGCGCGCGGCCGCCGATGCGGTGGAGCGCCACCCCGACCTGGCGGCGCGCCTCGGCGTCGACCCCGAGGAGGCGGCGGCCTGGCGTGACGCGGCGGCGGCGATGGTCGTGCCCTACGACCGGGCGCTTCGCGTCCATTCGCAGGCCGAGAGGTTCACGAGCCACCAGCTGTGGGACTTCACGAGCACCCCGGCCGACCACTACCCGCTCCTGCTCCACTATCCATACTTCGACCTCTACCGCAAGCAGGTGGTCAAGCAGGCCGACCTCGTCCTCGCTCTGCACCTGCGCGGTGACGCCTTCACCGAGGACCAGAAGGCGCGCGACTTCGCCTACTACGAGCGGCTCACGGTTCGCGACTCCTCGCTCTCGGCCTGCACCCAGGCGGTGATCGCGGCCGAGCTCGGGCACCTCGAGCTCGCGTACGACTACCTCGGCGAGGCGGCGCTCATGGACCTCGAGGACCGCGAGCACAACACGCGCGACGGGCTCCATATCGCCTCGCTGGCCGGGGCCTGGATCGCCGCGGTGTGCGGGTTCGGGGGGTTGCGGGACCACCACGGTGAGCTGAGCTTCCGCCCCCGCCTCCCCTCTGCGCTCGGGCGAATTCGCTTCCGGCTCTCCTTCCGCGGCCGCCTGCTGGAGGTCGACGTCGCCGGCCGCGAGGTCACCTACTCGCTGCTCGAGGGATCACCGCTCGAGGTCACGCACCACGGCGAGCCGGTCACCGCCGCGGTCGACCGGCCGGTGAGAAAGCCGATTCCCCGCGCCCGCGCGCGCGAGGCGCCGCACCCGCCGCCGGGGCGGGAACCGGTCAGGCGGCGCCCCTCGCGCTGACCCCGGTCCGCTCGCCGCGCGGAGCGCGGGCCGCAGGCCGTCGCCCGGCCGGCACGCGCGGGCTGCCGCAGCGGCTGTGGTCCCCCGGGCGCAGATCCATCGGGCTGCGGCCGGCCCGGATCCACGCCTCGGCCGCCGGACTGGCCGAGACGGGCGGCGGCGCGCTGCTCGCGCTCGGACTCCTGACGCCCCTCGGCGCCGCCCGGGTGACCGCGGTGATGACCGCGGCGATCCTCACCGTCCACGCCCGCAACGGCCTGTGGGTCACAGAGAACGGCTTCGAGTACGACCTCGTGCTGGTCGCCGCCGTGTTCGCCCTGGCCGCCCTCGGGGCCGGGACGGTCTCACTCGACTCGGCCCTAGGGGGAACCCGGATTCGCTCGCGAAGCCCGGCGCCCGGCGCCGGGCCTCGCCGTCTCTTGCCACTTGCGCATTTGGCGGGCCTGCCCCAGCATGTGGACGGAATCGGGCGCCGACGGGGCGACCCGCGCGTAGGAGGACCCATGGACATCGGAAAGCCGGAAACGGAGCGCGAGATCGTGGTGGTGCCGCTCGAGGAGCCGGTCCCCGGCGAGGCGCCGGTCGAGGAGCCCGTGCCCCGCGAGGCGCCGGTCGAGCCCGTCAAGGACCCGTCGTCCGCGTGAGCGAACCCGCGCTGTACGTCGAGCCGGTGCTCGGCTGGCGGGTGTGGCACGTGGAGGTGGGAGCGGACGGCCCGGAGTTGCTCTCCTGGTCGCGGCCCGACCGCTGGCCCGCGCGGCGGCGAATGGAGGCGCTCTGCCGGCGGCTCTGGGTCTGGAGCGTCAAACCCCATCCGGCCCCGGCCGCCCGCCACCGCTGCGGGCTCTACGCCATGCGCCGCCGCGAGGACCTCGCGCAGGTGCTGCGACCGCTGTTCGCCCATGGCGCCCCGGGGGAAGCGGGCCGTCGGCCGATCGCAATCGGCCGCGTCTCCCTCTGGGGGCGGATGATCGCGAACGTCCGCGGTTGGCGGGCCCAGTACGGGTACCCCTACGAGCTCGAGCTGGTCGGCGCGGACGACGATCTCTGCCGGCACCTCGCGACCCGCTACGCGGTCGACGTCCGCCTGGCGTCCGGCGCCGAGGGGCTCCCTGGGATCACCTGAGGCGCGGCGCGCGCTGCTCGACTCCTAGTCGCGTGGAGTCGGGCGCCTTCCGTAACGCGCCACACCCCCGCGCGATCACGAAAGGGCGCTATGTCCGGCGCCCTCGGCGGCGCCGTCCCCGCGCCGAGTGTGCGGCCGGCTCCTGTGGGTATGCGGCGCGCAGACCAACAAAGGAGCCCCCATGCTGTGGTTGATCCTCGGAATCATCCTGCTGGTGATCGCGATCGCCGGCGGCGTGATCATCCATCCGATCCTGTTCGTGCTCGCGATCCTCGCGCTCGTCATGTTCCTGATGCGGACGCGCTACGCGTAGCGCCGCGCGATCGCGATCGTCGATCAGCCGGTCCCGACCGGCGCCGGGGCGCGGCGCGCCGCGAGGCGGGTCCGGAGGCGACCGAAGCCCCGAGCGGCGGCGGCCACGCCGGCCATCGTCCCCGCCGCCCACAGCCACCCGGCGAGCACGTCGACGACGTAATGCTCGCCGCTGTAGACGACCACGATTCCCATCGCCACTACATAGGTCGCGAGCAGCATCCGCACCGGCCAGCCGCTCGACCAGAAGAAGAGGAAGAGCAGCATCGGATAGGCGGCGTGTAGCGAGGGAAGGGCGGCGACGATGTTGGCGAAGTGGCTCCCGTGCTCGAAGACCGTGGCCACCGGGTGGACTCCCAGGTCGTGCGAGATGTGCAGCGGTATGCGCCTGACCTGAGGTATGAGGCCTCGCTCATCGGCCAGCCACGGCGGCACCGTCGGGTAGACGGCGAAGAATGCGATCGCCGCGAAGGCCAACGTCGCCACCCGGGTCCGGAACCGCCGGAAGCGCTCCCGGTTCACGCGCCATAGCACCGCGGCCACTAGCACGGTCACGAGGAAGTGCGTCGAGTAGACGACCCAGGTCGCGTAGTCGTACCAAGCCGGGTGTCGGATGTGGTAGAGGGCCCGTTGCAGGACGATCGTCGGCAGGTGGCCGTCGAACAGAAACCGGTCGAAGTCGATCTGGAACTGGCTGTGGGCTTGGGGCACCAGACCGTCCGAGACGCCCCGCAGCAGGTCGTAGGCCAGGATCATCGCCATGAATGGGAGCCAGTCGCGCACCACGCCCCTCACCGCGCCCCTCAGGTCGGTGAGCGAAACCACGAGCAGCCCCCCTATCAGCCAGACCCAGATCCAGTCCCGGCTCGTCCAGAGGCTCCACCGGGCGAACACCTCGCCCGAGAACGCGAGGTAGACCACCAGGGGCGCCACGCTGACCGCGACGCGTCCGCGGGGGCTGCGCAGCCACGCCGCGAGGCGCCGGCGCCCGAGGCCGGCGCGCGAAGCGCGGGTGAGCGGTGTGGACACTTGACCGTCGATCTCCCGGACGCTCCGGTTCACCCAGCGATACGGCGGGAGGGGAAACCCCCTTTTGCTTCCTACCGTAACGGCCGCGGCGCCGCGCCGTTCAGGTCAACCGCAGCGGCGTGAGGCGCCCCCGAAGAGCCGGGCGGGGGTGACCGAGATCGCGAGCACTAGCCGGCCCGTCCTCGCCGCGGTGATCCGGGTGAAGTCGCCGCTCGGGCTCACGCAACCCCCCCGAAGGCGCCAGTACCTCGTGTAGCGGACGCGGACCAGCGCGCTGCCGGGCGTCCGGGCCACCAGCTCCACCGACTGCGGGCCGAGCGCCCGCGCGGTGATCCGCGCTCGTGCCTCCGGGACCACGAGCGGGGGAGCCGGGGTCACCTCGTAGATCCGCCAGTGACGGAGGCGCCCCCGCAGCCGCAAGTAGCGAGGTGGGTGGCGGAGGATGGCCGCCTCTCGCCCGGCCGCGAAGTCGAGCGGCGCGTCCGGGAAGGCCACGAAGCGCACGGCGTTCGCCTCGAGCCAGGCGCGGTAGTGACGGCGGGCGTGCGGACGGTAGAAGAGCGCCGCGTCACGGGTGTCCAGCTGGCGCTCCCAGCCCCTGGCCAGCGGATACCGGGGCGCAACGTAGACCGACTCCCAGTGGTCGCGCATGGGGGGAATCTCGATGCGCCACACCACCCGGCGGTCGGTGCGCTGCAGGAAGCGAAGTAGCGGAGCGAAGTAGCCGGAGTGGGTCGCCGGGTCGGAGGAGGCCCGCTTCAGATCGACCCAGCTCTGGGACCACTGGAAGATCGCGAACGGCAGGAGCCCGGCGATCACCCCCACCCTCCAGAGGCGCGAGCTCGGACGCCGGAGCATCCCGGCGAGCATCAACGCCGAGCCCACCAGGGCGCCGCGCTCGAACCAGGGGGGGAAGTGCCACAGCGCATAGGCCGCGACCGCGGCGGCGAGCGCCGCGCGCGGGCGAGGCACTGAGCGGGCGCTCAAGAGCACGCACGCGAGCAGAGGGCCGGCGACGAGCGTGCCGAGTCGCGCGACGTTCGAGCCCACCGGGGTCGAGGCCTCGTAGGCGGCCAGGGTGCCGAGCGCATAGAGGGCCACGCCCGCGACCAGCGCACGCGGGCTCCGTCGCGGGAGGAGCAGCGCGGCCGCCACGGTCATCCCGAGGGTGGTGATGAAGAACGGCTTGTAGAACGGCTCGCGTCCGCCTTCCGGGAACAGGAGGGCCAGCACGAGCACGGGTACGAGCGCAGCCGCGGCCATGGCGAGCGCCGGAAGCGCGCGGCGAAGGGCGCCACCCGCCGCGCGGCCGAGGGCCTCCGCCGCGCCGGCCAGGGCCAGGAACAGGGCCGCCACCGGGCTGGCCAGCCCAGTGGCCGCGGCGAGTCCGGCGCCGGCCGCCGGCCGCCCCACGGCGAGGGCCACCGCGGCGATAAGCCCGAACGCCAACCCGAGCACGAACGTGAGTCGCCCGGCGAGGAGCTCCGAGGCCGTCCCGAGCGTTGCGAACCACCAGCTCCCGGGCCGGGCCTCGGCGCCGAAACCGGCCTCGACCAACCAAGCGAACGCGGTCGCAGCCACGACCGAAGCCAACGCGGCGACGAGCTCGGGGCTCAGCGCCCAGCCGAGCGGCGGAAACAGGACGCTGTAACCCGGAAGGTGGTGGCCGCTGTACCAGGCGCCGTCCCAGGCGGTGAACTGCAGGCGGCCGAAGAGGTCGCTGCGGTAGACCTGCGCGGCGAAGTCGGGGGTGCGCGGCCGCACCGCGAGGTACGCGAGCGCGGTGAGCGACGCGAGCGCGGTGGAGACCAGGACGGGGTGGATCCGCGCGGCGCGTGGCTGCGGCCGGGCGACGACCACGGACGTCGTGGGCGCGCGCGAGGCCACTGCCGATCGGTGCCGGTCGATGGCGCGCAGTATGGAGGCTTCCGGCCCGTTCTCGGCGTGGGTCGGCGCCCGTCCGGCTCCCCTTTACCGCCGATCGCACTCGTTACCCTGCGCTCCGCTCTGAACGCGTCGGCCCTCGCTCCGATTCGCCGCCACCGGCCGACGCTCGCGCTGGCCGCGCTGGGTCTCGCCACCGCGGTGGGCGCCGGTCTGCGGTTCGGCACGCTCGCCCACCAGGGCTACTGGTTCGACGAGGGGGTGACGGTCCTCCTCGTCCACCAGCACGTCGGGCACATGCTGAACCTCCTGCCGCGGGAGGAGTCGGCGCCCCCGCTTTACTACTGCGTGGCGTGGGTATGGGCGCACCTGTTCGGGACGCGTGAGGCCGGGCTGCGCTCACTCTCGGCCCTGGCGGGAACGGCGACCATCCCGCTCGCGTACGCGCTCGGGTCCGAGCTTGCCTCACGGCGGGTTGGTGCGGTCGCCGCCGGGCTCACCGCCTGCAGCCCGCTGCTCGTCTGGTACTCGCAGGAGGCGCGCTCGTACTCGCTGCTGGTCCTGCTCACCGGCGCCGCGACGCTCTTCTTCCTTCGGGCGATGTCGCGACCGGCCGGGCGGGACCTCGCCGCCTGGGCCCTCGCCTCGGCCTTGGCGCTCACGACCCACTACTACGCGGTCGTGGCCGTCGCGCCCCAGGCCGCCTGGCTGCTCACGGTCCACCGGTTCCGGCCGCAAGCCCTGCTCGCGCTGGGTGGGGTCGCGGCGGTCGGCGCCGCCCTGCTCCCGCTCGCGATCAGCCAGCGGGGCACCGGCCACACGAACTGGATCGGCCGGATTCCGCTCGACCGCCGGCTCGACCAGCTCAGGGACCAGTTCATCGGCTGGATCGGCGCCCCGAGGTTGCCGTTTCTCCTCGGTGCGGGCGGGCTCGCACTCGGGGCGGTGCTGCTGCTGCGCTCCGACCATGGCGAGCGCCGCGGGGCCGTCGTCGCCGCGGCGCTCGGCGCCGCCGGGCTCGGCCTGGCGCTGGGGCTCGTCGCGATCAACGTGGACGACTTCCTGAGCCGCAACGTGATCGCCGTCTGGCTCCCGCTGGCGCTGGCGGTCGCGATTGGCATGGGGAGCCGTCGCGCCGGCGTCCTTGGGCCGGTGACCGCCCTTGTGGTCTGCGGCGCGTGGATATCGCTGAACGTGGCGATCAACACCGACCGGGTCCTGCAGAGGCCCGACTGGCGGCGGGTGAGCGCCGCCCTCGGGCCAGCGGGGACCCCCCGGCTCATCGTCGTCAAGAACCACGCCCAAGCGGTGCCTCTCAGGCTCTACCAGCCAGGGCTCGAGCGGATGCGCGGCACCGTCCCGGTCGGCGTCCGCGAGCTGGACGTCGTGGGCAACCACATACCCAAGCCGATGCGATTCTGCTGGTGGGGCCCCTCGTGCAACCTCCGCAGGGCGCCACTGCCCTCCCGCCCCCCGCCCGGCTTCCACCGGTTCGCCTTGGTTCGGACGCCGATCTTCCGGGTCTGGAGGCTCGCCTCGAGACACCCACGCCGGTTGAACACCTTCACCCTGCGGCGAGAGCTCGGCGACATCGGGATCGGCGCCGCGCTGCTCCAGATCCCCGGGCGGGGAACGACCGCTCTCGCGAGGTGGCCGGCGTAGGCCGGCCGCGCCGGGATCGTGCCGAACGGGCCCACGTCCGGCGCCGAGCGGCCTGGGCCGCGCTGCGCACGTGCGCGGCACAGAAACCGCGGCCCGCGATCGACCGTGGTCGTAACGCGACCCGAGGCGGCTCCGCCAAGCGACGGCCTTGCCTAACCTTGTGGCGTGACGGCCGGCGGCGAGGCGCACTCGGCGGTCGACGCCGCCTCGGCCGCCCCGGAGACCGAGCGGATCGCCTCGCTCTGCCGGACCGTGCTGTCGCGCAACTGGCGCTCGGGCGACCACAAAGGCGTCCACTACGGCTATACGGCACCGAGCCCCGGCCGCTATCCCTGGCAGTGGTACTGGGACTCCTGCTTCGCGGCGATCGTGTGGCGGCGGTTCGACCGGGCCCGGGCGCGGACCGAGCTCGAGACCCTTCTCTCCGCCGCCAGGCCGGACGGGTTCATCGGGCACACGATCTTCTGGGGTCGCCCGGTGAACGGGATGCGGCGCTTCTTCTACAACGTGAGCTCGCGGTCGGACTTCACGACCGGGACCATCCAGCCGCCGATGCTGGCGTGGGCCTGGCGGGCGGCGGTCGGAGACCCGAGCGAGGTGCCCGCGATCGAGCGTCACCACGACTGGGTCGAGCGCGACCGCGACCTCGACGGCGACGGCCTGATCTGGATCTTCCAGCCGGACGAGTCGGGGCTGGACGCCTCGCCGACCTTCGATCCGGTGTGGACCTGGCGCTCGGACGGTCGTTTGGGCTTCCCGCTGCTGGTCCGGCGCAATCGTCGCGGGCACTTCGACATCCGCCGGATCGCGGCGGCAGGCGGGCCGATCGTCTGCGGGACGGCGACCAACGTCCTGCACGGTCTCTCTCGGCTCGCGCTCGGTCGCCCGTCGATCACGCCGCGGCTCGTCGAGCGCCTGTACGACGAGCGAAGCGGTCTGTTCCGTCAGGAGGTTCGGCCCGCCCCGGAGCGTCCTGTCCCGGCCACCTGGGCCGGGCTATCGCCGCTCGCGCTGCCCGATCTCCCCGAGGCGATCGGGCGCCGTCTCGTCGAGCAGCACCTGCTCGACCCCGGGCGGTTCTGGCTCCCAGTGCCGCCGCCGTCGGTCGCCGCCGATGAGCGCAGCTTCAGCCTGACCGACCACTTCCTCCTGCTCCGCCGCTACTGGCGCGGCCCCACCTGGCTCAACGCGGCCTGGCTCGTCTGGCTCGGCCTGGTGCGGCTCGGGTACCGCGATGAGGAGCGCGAGATGGCCCGCCGCTTGGCCGGCGCGGTGGCCCGCTCCGGGCTACGCGAGTACTACGACCCGTACACCGGGCGCGGCATGGGCGCGCCGGACTTCTCCTGGTCGTCGCTCGTGCTCGAGCTCCTGGACCCCGATCCGGCCTCGGCGCGCAGCCACCTCTGAGCGGCCACGATGCATCGCTCGGCAGGCGACTCCGGGAGGTGAACGTGCTGCGGACCCGCTTCTGTGAGCTCTTCGACCTCCAGGCTCCTATCCTGCAGGCCGCGATCTGGCCGGCCACCGCCCCGGAGCTCCTCGCCCCAGTCTCGAACGCCGGAGGGCTGGGAAGCGTCGGCGCGGTCTTCGGTCGGGCCGACCACGTACGCGGCCAGATCGAGCGGGTGAGGCAGCTGACCGATCGGCCGTTCGTCGTGAACCACGTCGTCCCGCTGCTCGACCACGAGGCGTTCGAGGCCACGCTCGAGGCCCGCCCGGCGGCGATCTCGTTCGCGCTCGGGAACCCCGGCGGGCTCGTCGAGCGGGTGCGATCGGCGGGGGCGAAGGCGATCCACCAGGTCCACACCGTGGGCCAGGGGCGCGAGGCGGCCGAGCTTGGAGTCGACGTGATCATCGCCCAGGGGAGCGAGGCCGGAGGCCAGGGGATGGCGGCCGGGGTCGGCGCGCTGGCGCTCGTCCCCGAGGTGGCCGACGCCGTGGCGCCGATCCCGGTCCTGGCGGCCGGCGGGGTGGCCGACGGCCGCGGCCTCGCCGCGGCGCTGACCCTGGGCGCCGCCGGGGCCAACGTAGGCACCCGGTTCCTCGCCCCGCAGGAGGCAGGTGGCGGCCGAGGAGTGGAAGCGGCGGATCCTGGAGATCGACTCCGAGCGGGCCGTTCGCTTCGAGGAGTGGAGCGCGATGCTGCCCCCGAGCCCGACCGGCTACGACGTCGTGCCGCGCGTGATCCGGACCGAGTTCGTCTCCGAGTGGCAGGGCCGGCCCGCTGAGGCCCGCGAGCACGCCGAGCGCCTGCGCGCGGAGGTCATGGCGTCGGTCGAGCGGGGACGGCCCGACGAGCTCACCCCGTTCACCGGGCAGTCGGCCGGCCTGATCCACGACGTGCTGCCGGCGGCCGAGATCGTGCGCCGGATGGTGGCCGGTGCGGAGGAGGCGCTCGACCGCGCGGCGGCGCTGCGGTTCAGCTGACCGCTCGAATGTCGCCACCGGCCGGCAATGTATTACTTGATCCATATATAAGCGCTTGCTTAAATACGGCCCGGATGGCGACCATGTTCGAGGCCGTGGCCGAGCCGGCGCGGCGGAAGCTCCTCGACTGCCTGATCGAGGGCCCCCGCCCGGTTGGCGAGCTCGTTCAGGAGACGGGTCTGAGCCAGCCGAACACCTCGCGGCACCTGCGGATCCTGCGCCAGGCCGGGCTCGTCGCGTCGAGCCCGGACGGCCAGCGGCGCCTCTACGAGCTGCGCCCCGCCGGGCTCGAGGAGCTCGAGCGCTGGCTCGCCCCCTACCGGCGTCTGTGGCGAGGAAGCCTCGACGCCCTCGAACGCCACCTCAACCAAGGGGAGTGACCGATGCCGGACACCGGCGACGCAGTGCTCCAAGACGATCAGGGTCGCGCCGTCCTGCGCTTCGAGCGCGTCCTCGCCCACCCCCCGGAGCGGGTCTGGAGGGCGCTGACCGAGCCCGACGAGCTCTGGGGCTGGCACCCGACCCCGGCCGAGTTCCAGCCGGCCGCCGGAGGCACGGTCAGATACGTGCCCGGCGAGGGGGTGCCCGCCATGCCCGACGGGGAGGTCACCGACTACGACCCCCCGCGCTTGCTCGGACACACCTGGGGGGATGACCATCTGCGCTGGGAGCTCAGACCACACGACGAGGGCTGCCTGCTGGTGCTCATCCATACCTTCGACGACCGGTTCAAGGCCGCCCGCGACGCCGCCGGCTGGCACCTCTGCCTCGACGCCCTGGCGTCCTCGCTCGAAGGTGCAAAGGCAGCCTCGACGGGAGATGGCGAGCGCATCCCGGGGGACTGGCGAGAGCTCAACCGCGCGTACGAGCGGCGCTTCGGGATCCCGCCCGAGAAGGCCACTCCGCCGCCGGCGCTTTAGCCGGCAGCCCGTCGGCGAGCAGCTGCTCCGCACCGGTGTCGACCGCGGCCTGGATCGTCCCGTGGTCGAGGCCAGCGGCGCCGAGCGCGCGCGCCGCCTGGGTGAGGAGCGGCGGGCGCGAGGGCGAATGGGCGTCGGAGGCGACGATGAACGGCAGCCCCGAGCGGGCGAGCTCGAGCGCGGCGCGCTCGGTCTCCGGCCCGTGGGCGCCGGACAGCGAGGAGGCGTTGATCTGGAGAGGAGCGCCCATCGCGACCTGCTCCCGGACGTCGGCCGAGGGCGTGGTGGGGGAGCGCTCCGGGTGGGCGATGAGCAGTCCATAGCCCCGCGCGCGGACCTCGCTCGCGGCCGCCCTGAGACCGGGGTCGATCGGCTCTAGCGGCGCCTCCACGAGGAGCCAGCGCCGGCCCGGAGGGCCGAGGGCGAGC
>DASQXU010000291.1:0-3432 GCA_035639555.1 Thermoleophilaceae bacterium | reverse complement strand
CGCCCCCGCCGCCGGCCCCGACTCGATGGTCCGCACCGGCAGCTCGCGCGCGCGCTCGGCCGGGCTGAGGCCCCCGCTCGACTGCATTATCCACAGGGGTGCCCGGATATCGAGCCTGGGGAGCGCCTCGGAGAGGGCGCGCAGGTAGGCGGCGAGCACCGGCATGAGGTAGGCGTTGACGACGGTGGTGTTCGTCCGCTCGTACTCGCGGCCCTGAAGCGAGACATCGGATGAGATCGCCACCGGGAGGTCGGGCGCCTCCTCGGACAGGATGTCCCGCGTGCGTCGCTCGTGGTCGGCCCGGGCGTAGGAGTGCAGGTACGAGACGGCGACCGCTTGGAAGCCGCGTTCGGGCAGCTCGCGCCCGAGCCGGCGGACGCCGTCCGCGTCGAGCGGCAAGAGCACGGTCCCGTCGGCGAGGCAACGCTCGGTGACCTCGAAGACATGGGAGCGCGGTATGAGCGGCGGGCGTTTGTCGATCTGGACGTCGTACATCGAGTAGCGCAGCGAGCGCTGGATATGGAGCACGTCCCGGAAGCCGCGCGTCGTCATGAGCGCCACCTTGGGACCGCGCCTCTCCAGCACCGCGTTCCCGCCCAGGGTGGTGGCGTGCACGAGCTCGCTGACCGCGTCGCCCGGCAGCCCGGCGCGCTGGAGGAGCGTCGCGAGCCCGGAGCAGATCCGGTCAACCAGCTCGTGGGGGTCGGAGAGCAGCTTGGTCGTGACGAGCGTTCGATCCGGGCGGCGCAGCGCGAAGTCGATGAACGTCCCGCCGACGTCGAAGCCGACCCGGACGTCCGCGCCCCGTCCGCCACCGCCCCCGCTCACGGCGTCGCCGTGCCGGGCCCGAGCAGGAGGCCGGGCGCGATGCCGCTCACGGTTCTGAGCCTCGCAAACGTCTCTCTCCGGGATTGTTTGATCAACTATCCGGCAGCCCGAGTTTGAAACCTCTGGACGGCAGCGAGCGAATTGCGGTCAGGAGGCTGGCTTGGCGCCGCCTCGGGGGCGATCCGCGCTCCGCAGCCGGCCATCGCCGCTTCGCGGTGGCAGGGCGTCGGAGCCCGCGCGGGCCCGAGCGGGCGGCTCGAGGTCGAACAGGTCAGCTCCGCCCATGAACCGGGCCACCGCGTTCGCCGTCCTCGCCAGGTGATTTCGGAGCTCGCGCACCGCCTCCGCCGGGCGGTGCTCCGCGCACGCGACCAGCAGGCGCTCGTGCTCCGCCTGCCGATCGGCAACGCTGCGCTGAAGCGGCGTCGAGGCGAAGCGGTAGCGCTCGCTCGATTCCCAGAGCGGGGTGATCAAGCGAGTCAGCCAGCGCGAGCCCGCGGCCCGGTAGAGGGTGAAGTGAAAGTCGGTGTGGGTGAGCCACACCTCCTTGATGTCGTCCCGCTCACAGGCCGCGAGGTGGCGCCGGAGCGCTCGCTGAGCGGCCGCGTGGTCGTCCTCTGTGAAGCGTTCGGCGGCACGGCGAACGGCGAGCGGCTCGAGCGAGAGCCGAGCCTCGTAGACCTCGAGCAGGTCCTCGATCGAGAGGTCGGTGACCCGCGCGCCGCGATGCGGCACGTTCTCGACCAGGCCGACCGAATCCAGCCGGCGCAGCGCCTCGCGAATCGGCATCGGGCTCATGTCCAAGATGTCGGCCAGGTCCTCGATCGGCAGGCGGACGCCGGGCTCAAGGACCCCGGTCACGATCGCCTCGTGCAGCGACGCGAAGGCCTTCTCCGCGAGCGTGCGATGACCACTCGCGGTGCTCTCCACAATCGACCTGAGCGCGCCGAGAGCCACGTCTGCCTGGTCAAGGATATTTGATCATCGCGGCGATCCGGCCCTGGCCTCGGCGCCGACGGCGCGCGAAGAGGGCCGCCCGGCGGCGCCCTGCGGCGCCCGTGCCGGCTCCCAGCCCGCCGTCCGGCGGTCGAACGTCCGCTCGCCGACGCCGCGCTCGCGCAGGGCGGCCTTGCGAACCTTGCCGTTCTCGGTCACCGGGAGCTCCGGCACGAGCTCCACGTAGCGTGGTATCGCGAAATGCGCGAGCCGCCCCTCGCAGAATTGGAGGAGCTCGAGCGGCCCGGGCTCGGAGCCGGCCCGCGGCACCACCGCCGCCATCACGTCTTCCTCCCCGAGCTCGGACGGCACCCCGAAGACCGCCACCTGCGCCACCCCGGAGTGCTGGCCCAGCACCTGCTCGACCTCGAAGGACGAGATGTTCTCGCCGCGGCGGCGGATGGCGTCCTTGGCGCGGTCGAGGAAGCGGAACCAGCCATCCGGCTCGCGCACCACGCGGTCGCCGGTGTGGAACCAGAGGTTGCGCCAGGCCTCCACCGTCTTCCCCGGCATGCCGAAGTATCCGGTGGCGAAGGCGAAAGGCTCGCGGTGGCGCAGCAGCAGCTCACCGGGCGTTCCGTCGGGCACCGGCCCGTCGTCCTCCCCGGCGACCCGAGCCTCGAAGCCGGCCCTCAGCAGGCCCATGTAGCCCGGACGCTGTCGGTCCGGCGGCGCGGCGATCGCGCAGTTGGTTTCCGTCGAGCCGTAGCCCTCGACGAGCCGAACGCCGAAGCGCTCGCGAAACGGCTGGAACAGGTCGGCTGGAGTCGCGGGGGCGAGCGCGACCCGCACCCGGTGCGCTCGATCGCCGGAGGCGGACGGCCGACGCCAGAGCATCGTGACCATGGCGCCGAGGAGGTAAGTCACGGTCGCCCCAGACTTCTCGAGGCGCCTCCAGAACTCCGAGGCGGAGAAGCGCGGACCGAGGACGTACCGGGCACCCGCGAGCAGCGCCTGCATGAAGGCGTTCAGGGCGTTGGTGTGGAACAGGGGAAGGCAGGTGTAGAGGACGTCCTCGGCGGCGAGCTCGAGGATCTCGCCCACCTCGACGCCCCACCAGTAGAACTGAGCGTGCGGACAGCAGACGCCCTTCGACGGACCTGTGGTCCCGGACGTATAGAGGATGGCCACCGTGTCGCCGGGCCGGCTCGGACGCCGGGTCAAGGGCTCGCCCGGGGCAGGCGGCTCAATCACCGGCCAGCCCGTGGGCGAAGTGCTGGGCACGCCGTCGAGCGCCCAAACCGCCTCCAGATCGTCGGGCCTACCCACGGAGTCGAGCACGTCGACGAGCTCCGAGTCCGTGACGAGGATCCGCGCGCCCGAGTTGCCGAGCATGTGCTCGAGTTGCCGGCCGCGGGCCGCGGTGTTGAGCGGCACCGCGACCGCCCCGAGCCAGGCGCAGCCGAGCACGAGGTCGAGCAGCTCGACCCGGTTCGGGCACATCGCGGCGACGCGGTCTCCGGGGGTGATCTCCGCGGCCGCCAGAGCGCCCGCGGTTGCGGCCGCGGCGTCGCGGACGTCGGCGTAGCTGCGGTTCACCCCTGGCGCCTTCAGAAGCAGGCGCTCACCGTGGACGGAGGCTTGCCGCTCTAGCAGCGCCGGTATCGT